>JAGQUQ010000219.1 GCA_020438425.1 Solirubrobacterales bacterium | reverse complement strand
CTGCTTCAGAACTACTTCGACAACACGACGACAGGACAGAACCTCTCTGAAGCGCAACGCGCGTCGATCACCGGGATGGAATCGACCGTCAACGGTGGCTGCAACCCGCTGGGCGCCGGCGCGGATGTCGTCAACGCGAGCGAGGGATGCGACGAAAACGTGGTCCCCGTATCGGTGATCTTCGACCCCGTAACCAACCCCGAGGGTGTCCGATGCACCATCTGGGACAACATGATCAACATCTACGGCCCGGACCCCCAGACCGGATACGCCAGGCGGACCTACGACAACACCGGCATCCAGTACGGGCTCCAGTCTTACCTCGACGGTGACATCAACATGAAGAGGTTCCTCGACCTGAACGAGTTCATCGGGGGCTACGACAACAACGGAATCCTGCAGCCCGCCCGCTCGGTCGCCAACCAGGACGCTCTGAACATCGCCTACAAGACGGGGCGCTTCAACACGGGTGCCGGAAACTGGGCCTCCGTCCCGGTCATCGACCGCCGTACCTACCAGGACGTCTCCGCCAACGGCAACGTCCACCAGTTCGTCAACACTTACCGGTTGCGGGCCCGGCTGGATC
>JAGQUQ010000218.1 GCA_020438425.1 Solirubrobacterales bacterium | reverse complement strand
TCCGCTGGTGCGTGTCGGCCGGCGAGGCGCTGCCGGCGGAAATCTTCCGCCGCTGGCAGGAGAAGACCGGCACGACGATCCTGGACGGCATCGGCTCCACCGAGGCGCTGCACATCTTCATCTCCAACACGCCCGCCATGCAGAAGCCGGGCACCAGCGGCTTCATGGTGCCGGGCTACGACGCCCGGATCGTGGACGAGGCCGGCGCGCCGGTCGCCGAGGGCGAGGCCGGGGCCCTGCAGATCCGCGGCGGGTCCACGGCGCGCATCTACTGGAACAAGCCGGAGAAGACGGCCGAGACGATGCTGGACGGCGGTTGGCTCAACACCGGCGACACCTACCGCGTGGACGAGGACGGCTGCTACGTCTACGAGGGCCGGTCCGACGACATGATGAAGGTGGGCGGCATCTGGACCTCGCCGGTCGAAATCGAGGCCTGCCTGATCGGCCACGCCAAGGTGCTGGAGGCGGCGATCGTCGGCCGCGAGGACGATGCCGGGCTGACGAAGCCGGAAGCCTGGGTGGTGACGGCCGACGGCGTGACCGACGACGCGGCGGCCCTGCAGGCGGAACTGCACGACCACGTCA
>JAGQUQ010000217.1 GCA_020438425.1 Solirubrobacterales bacterium | reverse complement strand
TGCGCCAAGCGGATGATCTCGGGGCAGTGGAGGGGAACCAAGATGCAGCCCTGTCCCGTCACCGCGACCGGCAGCCAGTCGGTGGACACCAGGGTTCTTTCCGATGGCCCGCACATCCTGCGCCACTGCGCCATTGATTTCGCTGGAAGTTCGGGATGCTCCGCCGACCGCAGCATCCGGGTGGACAACAACCCGCCTTCGGCACCGAAAGGAATGAAGGTGGAAGGTGGCGACGGTTGGCACCGGAACAACGGTTTCAATCTTGTCTGGACTGATCCCGATCAGGGTGTCGCCTCGCCGATCGCGCTCAACTGGTTCAGGGTGACCGGCCCCGACGGCTATTCGGGTGGACCCTGGTACCGGGGCGGAAGAGGAAGGATCTCGGGAATCTCGCTGCCGGGGCCGGGTGAATACCGGGTCCGCGTCTGGCTGGCCGATCAGGCCGGCAACTCGAACCAGGCGCAGGCGGCGGAAGCCACGCTGAAGCTAGACAATGTGCCGCCCACCGGGTATTTCGCCGAACCGAATGGCCGCGATCCCGCCCTGATCCGGGTTCCGGTCGCCGACCGGTTCTCCGGTGTGCGGGGCG
>JAGQUQ010000216.1 GCA_020438425.1 Solirubrobacterales bacterium | reverse complement strand
TGGACGAACAGGCGCCCCTCGGGCTCGAGCCAGGTCGCCACGCGCCGCAGCATCTCCTTCCAGTTGCGCAAGTGCTCGAACATCTCCACGGACACGACGCGGTCGAAGCGACCTTCGGGCTCGAAGGCGAGCACGTCGGCCGTATGCACCTCGACGTTCGTCAGGCCGGCCTCGGCCGCGCGACGACGCACGGTCTCCCCCTGCGCATGGCTGTTGGAGACGGCCACGAAGCGTGAGCCCGGAAACCGTGCCGCGGCGTGGATCGTGAACGCGCCCCAGCCGCAGCCCAGGTCGAGCACGCGCTGGCCGTCGGCGATGCCGGCGCGATCGATCGTGAGGTCCAGCATGGCCTTCTCGGCGGCCTCGAGATCGTGCACGCCCGGGGGCCACAGGCAGCCGGAGTACTTGCGGCTCGGACCGAGGACCCGCTCGAAGAACGCTGCGGGCACCTCGTAGTGCTGGGCGTTGGCGAGGTCCGCGTCGATACGCAGCGGCGCCTCGCTCAACAGATTCACGAACGCCTCTTCGCGCTCTGCCTCGGCTTCCAGCGAGCCGGGATCCTCGCGGCGCAGACGACGGGCGAGCTGGC
>JAGQUQ010000215.1 GCA_020438425.1 Solirubrobacterales bacterium | reverse complement strand
TGGCGAAAACCGCATTGGCCAGTTTGCTCTGCCCATAGGCACGCCAGCGGCTGTACTCCTGTTTGCCCATCAAATCATCAAAATCGATCTCAGCGTTAAAGGCGGCGCTGCTCGATGTGCTGTGTACCCGTGCGCCGGGCGTACTGTTCAGCAGGTCGATCAGGTGACCGGTCAAGGCAAAATGGGCAAGGTGGTTGACGCCAAATTGCGTCTCAAAACCATCCTCCGTCTCCTTGCGTGGAATCGCCATCACGCCGGCGTTGTTGAGCAGCAGGTCGAGGCGGTCATATTTCGCCTTGAACGCATCGGCAAAAGAGTGCACGGAGGCGAGGCTGGCGTTGTCGAGTTGCATCACGTCGAGTTGCATCACGTCGAGTTGCATCACGTCGAGTTTTGCAGCCGGCTGGGCGCCGAGGATCTCAGCCTTCGCCGCGTCAGCCTTTGGCAGGTTGCGACAGGCCATAACCACGGTGGCGCCTTTGGCAGCCAATGCCTTGGTTGATTCCAGCCCCAACCCGCTGTTGGCACCGGTGACAATGACGACCTTACCGGTGAGGTTGGGGATCTCTTGTTGTGTCCACTTGTTACTC
>JAGQUQ010000214.1 GCA_020438425.1 Solirubrobacterales bacterium | reverse complement strand
CCACCGTCTTCCATCCCAAGTTCGGTGAAGGAACGATTGTCAGCGTCACGGAGCGACGCGGCGATCATGAACTCGAAATCAATTTCAAACTGCATGGCACCAAACGCTTGCTCGCGAGCCTGGCCAGGCTCGATGTGATCGAGTGATGCGATGAGCGAAACAATCTCCATCCGCCGAACCTATGAAGAGCACGAGGCGAACTGGCTGGCGCCGCTTGCGACCAGGAGCGCCGGCGCGGATCGACCGGTACCCGAGCCTCCCGACTCAACGCGCACCGCGTTCCAGCGAGACCGCGACCGGATCATCCACACCAAGAGCTTCCGCCGCTTGATGCACAAGACCCAGGTCTTCATCGCTCCGGCCGGGGATCACTACCGAACGCGGCTCACCCACACCCTCGAAGTCACGCAAATCGCCCGGACGATCGGTCGCGCCCTGCGATTGAATGAAGATCTGATCGAAGCGATCGGCATGGGCCACGACCTCGGACACACTCCATTCGGCCACGCCGGCGAGACGGCGCTCGGCCAGTTTTTGCCCGGGTTTCGACACAACGAACAAAGCGTTCGGGTCGTCGATCTTCTCGAGAA
>JAGQUQ010000213.1 GCA_020438425.1 Solirubrobacterales bacterium | reverse complement strand
GCCGAAGACCCCCAGGACTAACGGAGACGGGCCGGTCAAGCGCGAGACCGGCCCGCATCCACCAGCAGTTCAAGACAAGCAAATCTGAGATTCAAGGAGAAATTCAAATGGAAAACATCAACCGAGTCACCATCACCGGCAACCTGACCGGCGACCCCGAAGTCCGAGATGCCAACGGCACCCCGGTAGCGACCCTGCGAGTGGCCGTCAACGGCCGCCGCAAGGACAGCGACGGCAACTGGAAGGACAAGCCCAACTACTTCAACGTGATCGTCTGGGGCAAGCAGGGCACCCTCTGCGGAGAGCACCTCAGCAAGGGCCGTCCGGTCGCGGTCGACGGGCGCCTGGACTGGCGCGATTGGACCGACAAGGAAGGCAACAAGCGACAGTCGATCGAGATCGTCGCCGAAACCGTCCAGTTCCTCGGCACCGGCCAGGCCACCGGCAACAACGCAACCGGGGCCAGCTCCCAGGAGCAGCCGGTGGGAGCAGCTGCCGGCGGCGCCGACGACTCCGACATTCCGTTCTAGACGGAACCTGCCGGGCGTAACCACCAACGGGTGATCCCAATGTGTAACGACCACCGCAAAC
>JAGQUQ010000212.1 GCA_020438425.1 Solirubrobacterales bacterium | reverse complement strand
CGGCGCCCGCATCATGATTGCGGCCATGAACAGCCCCATGGCGGTCGCCGCCCATCTGGGCGCCATGACAGCCGGGATGATCGTGGTGCCGATGGACATGGGATCGTCGGCCGAATTCCTCGCCAGCGTGGCCGCCAAGACCGAGGCGACGTTGCTGCTCACGTCACGGTCCACCTTGCAGGTCGAGGGTGTGCGCACGATTTCGCTGGCAGACATCGACCTCGCACGCGCCGAACCATTCCGAGACCATCACCCCGTCGCTGACGATATCGCCGAAATCGTCTTCACCTCCGGCACCACGGGCGAACCAAAGGGCACGGTGCTGAGCCACGGCAACGTCGCCACCGATGTCCGCGCCGCGGGCGTCATCGTGCCGGACCATGTGCCGCTGCATCTGTTGTCCATCCTGCCGCTGTCGCACATGCTGGAGCAGACGGCAGGCCTCTATCTTCCCATGTTGCACGGCGGCTCGGTCCATTACGTGCCGAGCCTGCAACCGCCCGTGATCCTGCGCGAACTCCGCCGTCGTCGCGCCACCGGCATGGTCGTCGTCCCGCGCTTCCTCGACATGATGCTGGCGACGATCACGCA
>JAGQUQ010000211.1 GCA_020438425.1 Solirubrobacterales bacterium | reverse complement strand
TGAAGAGCTCCGAGCTGTCACCGCGCACTCACGCGCTCATCATCGAGGCGATGCAGGGTGCGGGGCTGCCGCCGGGCGTCCTCAACGTGATCTCGAACGCGCCGGAAGATGCTTCGAAAATCGTCGAAGCGCTGATCGCGCATTCAGCGGTGCGTCGCGTCAACTTCACAGGTTCGACCCGGGTCGGGAAGATCATCGCAAAGCTCGCCGCCGAACATCTCAAGCCAGCCCTGCTGGAGCTGGGCGGCAAGGCTCCCTTGATCGTGCTCGACGACGCCGACCTCGATGCGGCGGTCGCTGCGGCGGCCTTCGGCGCTTACATGAACCAGGGGCAGATTTGCATGTCCACGGAACGTATCGTGGTGCATGAGGCCGTGGCCGACGAATTCGTAGCCAAGCTCGCCGACAAGGTTCGAAGCCTCGACGTCGGCGACCCGCGAGAAGGCACATCGGCGCTTGGCTGCGTCGTCGACCTGAGTGCCGTCGACCGGATCATCAGCCTGATCCGCGACGCAGAAGACAAAGGCGCGCGGGTTGTCGCGGGCGGCCATGCGGACGGCGTATTGATGGAAGCGACCTTGCTGGACAAGGTGAC
>JAGQUQ010000210.1 GCA_020438425.1 Solirubrobacterales bacterium | reverse complement strand
CGACGACGGGTCGCACGCCGACGCCAAGGTCCTCGGCACCGACCCGCTCACCGACACCGCGGTGATCCAGGCCGAGGGCGTCTCCGGCCTGACGCCCGCCACGATCGGCAAGTCGAGCAACCTCGACGTCGGCCAGGAGGTCGTCGCGATCGGGTCGCCGTTCGGGCTCGAGTCCACCGTGACCAGCGGCATCGTCAGCGCCCTCAACCGGCCGGTCAACGTCGGCTCCGACTCCCAGGGCAACTCCACGACCTATCCCGCGATCCAGACCGACGCGGCGATCAACCCCGGCAACAGCGGTGGCCCGCTGGTCGACATGAGCGGCGCCGTCGTCGGCATCAACTCCTCGATCCGCACCGCCTCCGACAGCACGACCGGCGAGTCCGGCTCCATCGGCCTGGGCTTCTCGATCCCGATCGACGAGGTGATGCCGATCGTCGACCAGATGGTCAAGGGCGAGACGCCGACCCACGCCCGGATCGGCATCGGCGTCGGCGCGCTCTCCGGGAGCAACCAGAGCCTGATCGACGGTGCCCAGGTGAGCCAGGTCAACGACGGCTCGCCGGCGCAGAAGGCCGGCATCCAGGTGGGCGACGTGA
>JAGQUQ010000020.1:22932-32626 GCA_020438425.1 Solirubrobacterales bacterium | reverse complement strand
GTGATGCCACCGACCTCGCGGGTCTCGAAGCCGGCGAACCGGGCGACGCCGTGGTCCTCGTGGACAACGTGGTCGCCGACCCTGAGCTCGGAAAACGTCAGACGGCCGCGAACCGCTTCCGGGGCCCGCTCATCGGCACGGCGGCGGCGGTTGAGGAGGCGCCGGAAGGGCAGAACGGCGATCCTGGTCCGGGGCGAGACGAAGCCCTCGCTCAGGCGGGCCTCGACCAGGCTGACCCCGGGATCGGCCGGGATCGTCCCCCGGTCGACGATCTTCGTGTCGAGCCGGTCGAACCCGTACCGGGCCCTTTCCGCCTCGCCGCGCGAGTCGAAGGCCACCACGGTCCGGTACCCGGCATCGACCAGTTTGCGAAGCTCGGCTTCGGCTTCCTTGAGGTTCCGGGCGGGAGTCTCGGCACTCATCGCCCGGAGTGCCATCTCCCCCTCGCCCGGGCGGGTGAGGATGAGGGCGGCGCGATCACCCAGTGGCCCGGCAACGTCCTCGTAGAGGTGACGGGCATCATCGGCATGCATTGCCGTGGTGACGTCCTCCCAGTGGTCCTTCAGGGCCGGTTCGATCTCCTCGTCGGCGGTGAGGATGACCGCGGTGCCTTCGGGAATCAGGTCGAGCGGGGCCCGAAAGTGGTCCAGCGGCAACGCCTCGGCCAGGTCGATGTCGGACTCGTTCTCGCGAGCCTCGGCGATCGCGAGTTCGGCCATTTCCCGGTGGTCGACGTCGAGTTCGGCGGCCGGTGCAAGTTCAATCGACTCGGCCTGCCCCAGCGATCGCTGGGTGAAGGTCGAAAACCACCGCATCGACTCGATCTCGTCTCCGAAGAAATCGATCCGGGTCGCTCGCTCCTCGGTCGCCGAGAACACGTCGAGGATCCCCCCGCGGACCGCGAACTGCCCCCGCTCCTGGACCTGATCGACCCGCTCGTAGCCGGCGGCGACGAGGTCCGAGGCGATCTGCGACGGCTCGTGCTCCTCCCCGACCGCAAGGCGGAAGCCGGCCGGCCGGAGCGAAGCGTCGGGAACCGACTCGGCCAGGGCGATGGCGCTGGCGACCACAACCGGCGGCCGGTCTTCGCTCCGGCCGAAGGAATCGAGAGCATCGATCCTCAGACCGGTGAGGTGAGGAGGCGGAGAAACCTGGGAGGCGTATCCGGTACCGCGCGACGGGTAGGAACGGACCAGACGATCGCCGAGAAAGGCGCCCAGCGCGGCCGACATCTCGCGCGCCGAACGGTCATCGGGCGTGACGATCAGGGCCGGACGGTCCTCCAGCCCGAGGTCGTCCTCGAGCATCGCCGCGATCAGGGCCGGTCTCAGGGTCGCCGAGACCTCTGCCCTGACGGTCGAGGCCGAAGCCTCTAAGGCCTGCCGGACCTCAGTCGAGAGCCGGGCGATCTGCTCGTCCTCGAGCAGCAGGTCGATTGTCGGGCGCAAAGACACGGCCACCAATCAAACAACAACCGCGGT
Source organism: Solirubrobacterales bacterium (assembly GCA_020438425.1). Classification (GTDB taxonomy): domain Bacteria; phylum Actinomycetota; class Thermoleophilia; order Solirubrobacterales; family 70-9; genus 67-14. The sequence continues at coordinate 31,145 of JAGQUQ010000020.1, read as the reverse complement.
GTCTCGCGCCGCATTCCCCGGAGATGCCTTCCGGGTGACGTTTGTGGTCGTATGGCCTCAAACGTCACCCGGAATGAATGCAGGTCCGGAAGCCGGAGCTGCTGGCTGTGTAGTTGCCCGCCTGACTGCTGTCAGCCGTGGATGGTTGCCAGGACCTGGGTCGTGGCGGTTTCGTCGGCGACGGTGACGGTGCGGGAAATCGGGTGTGGGTGGTCGATCAGACCATCCGGGTCGATCGCCTCGTAGAGGTCGGCGAGACGGCCCACCGTCTCCTGGCCGTGGGCGGTCTGGCGACCGGTCCTGCGGGGCATGAAGTTGAAGTAGGTCCGGCCGCGGCCGAAATCGGAGAGAACATCAACCGCATGAGCCATCCCGTCGGCAGCTTCGGGGAAGCCGACCACGAACAGCGAGTACTCGCCGTCGATCCGGTCCGTGGCGCCGCCGCCGTAGGCAGGACGGCCGAGGGCGCCGCCGAGGTGGCGGATCTCAACCATCATCGCCCCGCAGCCGCTTAGCGGCTGGGCAAACTCGGCGGTCATCTGGACCGCTTCGGCGGGCAGCTGGTCGAGCAGCACGTGTTCGAAGACGTGAGGCGGCTCGGTCGGATCGATGTCCGGGTCCGTGTACTCGCCGAGGAAGGCGACCGGATCGGTGTCCCTGACCGTGTTCAGCATCGGCATCAGATCGGTCAGCGGCTTGAGCACTTCGGCCAGATCCTCGGCCGTCCGGGGGGCTGTAACAACGATCACGGTCAGGGCCGGACCTTCGGGCGGGTGCATGAACCGGACCGCGCTGGTCACGTCGTCATCAATCTGCCGGGTCCACTCGGACCAGGCACCCAGCACCCGCTCGGCATCCTCGATGCCCCAGCCGAGCACTCCGCCGGCCATCCGGGGAACCGGAGTCAGCTCGATCTCCAGCGCGGTAATCACGCCGAATCCGCCACCGCCGCCGCGCAGGGCCCAGAAGAGGTCCGGATCGGATCCGGCATCGATCCGCCGGATGTGCCCGTCCGGAGTGACCAGCTCGGCCGCCCGGATCGCGCTGCAGCCGAGACCGAGATGGCGCGACATGAATCCGATGCCGCCACCCATCATGTAACCGGCGACGCCGACCGAAGCAGCGGAACCGAAGGGCGCCGTCAGACCAAACTCGCCGGCCGCGGTGACCAGTTGCTGCCAGCGGACCGCGCCGCCGACCCTGGCGACTCTCGCGATCGGGTCGATCTCGACCTGGTCAAAGGCACTCATGTCGAGCAGGATGCGCTCGGAAGTGTCACCGATCGGCGGAATGCCGTGGCCGGTCGAGAAGACGACGACCTTGCGGTTCATGCGGCTGGCCTCTGCCAGTGCGGAAGCGACTTCTTCGGGGGTTTCCGGCGCCACTCGGGCCGCCGCGGGAAGGATGTTTATGAGTGAAGGCGTTGACATGGCTGGCAGAATCTCCGGGGCACCTTGCACCCGGATTGCGACGAAATGACGGTTACCTTGCGATGACGGAGCAGCGGATCACCCTCTGCGGCCGTCTGTCCGTGACCTGGGACGGGGATGAACTCGGTGAATCCCTGCCCGGTCGCCAGGGAAGGCTGCTTTTCGCCTATCTCGCCCTGAACCGGAAAAGGCCGGTTCGCCGGGACGAGCTCGTCGAGGCCCTGTGGGCAGACGAAGGCCTCCCGAGTGGCGGGGAATCGCTGCTCGCCCCGCCGCTCTCCCGGCTTCGCAAGGCACTCGGCCCGGGTCGGATCGACGGCCGTTCCGAGCTTTCTCTGACCCTCGGAGACGAGGCCTGGATCGACTGGGAGGCTTCGCAGGCCGGCATCGAGAAGGCCCGCCAGCTCGAGCAGGACGGTGAGCATGCCGGGGCCTACGCCGAGGCCGGGGAGTCCGAGCGAATTCTTTCCGGAGGCCTCCTGCCCGGGCTCGAGGCCAGCTGGATCGACGAGTACCGCAACGAACTTGATGAACTCAGGCTTCAGGCGCTGGAGCTGCTGGCGCGATCGGGCGCTCACCTTGGCGAGGCAGAGCGGGTCCGGGCCGAAAGGTCAGCCCGGGAAGCCGTCGAAGCTGCCCCTTTCCGGGAGTCGGCCCGCACCGCCCTGATCGAAGTGATGGAAGCCCAGGGAAACGTTGCCGAAGCCCTGCGGGCCTACGAAGAGTTCCGGGTCCTCCTGCGCGACGAGCTCGGCACCTTTCCCGCGCCCGAGCTGAACGCGGTCCACGAACGGCTGCTGAACGCTCACAAGGGCGGGACCTCCGCAACCTCGACCCGGCCGGAGCCGGGAGCGCCAGCCGGGGAGGAAGCCGAACAGGGACCGGGTTCCGTGGCAGGCTCGCGCCCGGCGACCGAACGGCAGGCCACGCCCGGGGAAATCGGCAAGCTGATCGACCCCCGGATCACCGAGATCGAACTGGTCGGCCGGGAAGGGATTCTGGAGCAGCTCAATGCCGAACTGGACCTGGCGGTGGACGGTGACCTGAGGATCGCCCTGCTGGCCGGGGACGGCGGAATCGGCAAGACCAGAATCGCGGCCGAACTGGCTGCCGGCCGGGAGGACGTGACCGTTCTCTACGGACGCTCCGAACCGGATGAGATCCGGCCCTTCCGGATCTGGTCCGGACTTCTTCGCTCGGCGATGAGACAGGCCGGAGACATTTCTCCGGCCGAGATCGTCGGCGGCGACGGTCCGACCCTGGCCCGGATCCTTCCCGAGCTGGTCCGCAGCATGGAACTGCCGGCTCCCGGGCCGGCCGGGGATCTCGAGTCGGAGCGACGAGCCCTGTTCGGCGCCGTGATGCGCATGATCGGGCGTTTCACCGCCCGCCAGCCGATGCTGATCGTGCTCGATGACCTTCACTGGGCCGACCGCTCAACCCTGATGCTGCTGGCCAGCCTTGCGGGAGACAATCCGCCCAGTGGCGTCCTCGCCCTCGGCATTTATCGCGACACCGAACTGCCCGAGGACAGTCTGCTGCCGGAAACCCTGGCCAACCTGCAGCGCCGGTTGCCGACCCTGAAGATGCGTGTGGAGGCTCTCGACACCGCGCAGGTTGGAGAACTGGTCGGCAATCGTCTCGACGAAACCCTGGCCGCCTCGCTTCATGACCAGACCGGCGGCAACCCCTTCCTGATCGAACAGCTGGTCCGACACCTCGAGGAAACCGGAGTCCGCGACCCCGATACCGCCCCGGCCGAGATCCGGCAGATCATCTCCCAGCGCGTCAATCACCTGCCCGAAGGCGGGCCCGACCTGCTTCGCCGGGCGGCACTTATCGGCCGTGATTTCGACCTCCAGATCCTCATGGCGACGACCAGCCTTGACGAAGACGCCGTGATCGATCTGTTGGACTCGGCCGTTTCGGCCGGCATGCTCGATGAGTCACCGTCGGTGCCAGGGCGTTACTCCTTCGTGCATGCCCTGCTCCGCAGCACGCTCGAAGATGAACTGAGCCTGACCCGCAGGGCAATGGTGCACCGGGAGATCGGCGAGGCGATCGAACGCCAGACCTCCTCCCGCCCGGAGCGACGGGTTGGCGAGAAGGCCTGGCACTTCGCCCAGGCCGGACCGGCCGAAGCCGACCGCGCGGTTCACTGGGCTACCCAGGCGGCCGAACAGGCCGAGGGCAGGCTGGCCTACGACGAAGCAGTCGATTTCTACGAAGGGGCGATTGCCGCAGCCCGGGCCGACGAACCGGTCGATCAGGGGCTACTCGCCCGCCTGCTGCTCAGCCAGGCGAACGCGAAGTGGAAGAACGGCGCCCTCCAGGACGCAGGCGACACCTTCATGGCCGCGGCAAAGGCCGCTCGCGACTCCGGACTGCCCGAACTTGCGGCAACCGCCGCGATCGGCAGCAGCTGGGGTGGCTGGGATGCCTTCAACGTCGACACCGCCGAGCAGCTGATGCTGATGCGACAGGCCCTCGGCAGCCTGCCTCCGGTCGACAGCCCGCTCCGGGCCGAGTTGATGGCAATGCTCGGTCACGGTCTCTACTACGGGAGCGGCCAGGCGGCGGAAGCGCGGGAGTTGGCCCACGGGGCGATCGCGATGATGTCGCGGGTCTATGACCTGAACGCCGAGTTCGGTGTGATGCAGGCCACCGCCTTCATCCGCTGGGAGCCTCAGAACCTGAAGAGCCGGCTGCCCGCGGCCAACCGCATGGTCGAACTTGGCGAGGAGATCGGCGATCCGGAGCTGGTCGCCCAGGGCCTTGCCTCAAGGGCGCTCGCCCTGCTCAACCTCGGCCGCGGCGCGGAAGCCGAAGCCGACCGCAGCCGACAGCATGCGATGAGCACAACTCTGCCGCAGATCCGGTTCATCGCCGGCTCGATGCAGGCGGTATCCCGTTTCCTGACCGGCGAATGGGAGGAGGGCGAGCGGATCCTCGACGATCTGGTTTCCTCGGGGATGCCGTTCCGGGGTTCGTTGCTGCTCCAGGATGCTTACGGTTTCATGGTCGGCGCCCAGCAAGGCCGCCTGCCCGAGCAGATCGAAAGGCTTGAACTCTTCGAACAGGGGTCCCGCGGCTGGGAAATGTGGCCAACCTGGCGGTTCGGACTGCTCCTGGCCAAGGCCCAGGCCGGAAGGCTCGACGAAGTCCGTGAAGAGATCGACGAACTCGGTTACGAGAGCCTCGACGAGACCCGGGAGTTCAACTCGACCTTCCTCCCCTTCTGCGCGGTCGGGAACTTCCTGGCCGGCGAACTCGACGACCGCGAGGGCGCGAAGAAGCTGATCGAGTTGCTGGATCCGTTCGCGGGCGAGTGGATCATGATCGGTCGGATCGGTTCGACTCTCGGACCGGTCGAGATGCATCTGGGTGAACTTCACCTTCTGGCCGGAAACGACCGGGAGGCTGCCACCGCCCTGGAGCGTTCACTGGTCACCTGCGAGGCGATGAACGCCGCTCCCTATCTGGCCCGGACGAAACTTGCTCTCGCCAACGCGCTGGAAAGACTGGGGGACCCGGACGGCGAGGAACGTCGCAGCGAACTCAGGGACGAGGGATCCGTGGTTGCCCGCAGGCTCGACATGCAGGCGATTGTCCGGCGCCACCTGCCGGAATAATCCGCCCGGAATTCAGCCGACCAACCGGCTCGGATAATTTGCGCCAGTGGCAAATCCCGAAATAACGGTTTGCGGCAGGCTCACCGTGGCATGGGACGGCGAGCAACTGGAAGCGAAGCTTCCGGGCCGCCAGGGGCGACTGATCTTCGCCTACCTCGTGCTGAACCGGTCCCGGCCGGTGCGCCGGGACGAACTCGTCGAGGCGCTCTGGGCGGACGAGGGCCTGCCCAGCGGTGGCGAAGCGCTGCTCGCCCCACCCCTTTCGCGGCTGCGCAAGGCCCTCGGCCAGAATCGTCTCGAAGGCCGGACCGACCTTCACCTCGAACTCGGTGAAGACGCCCGGGTCGATTGCGAGGTTGCCCAGGAGAAGCTCGCTCTGGCTCAGGCGGTCGGCCCGGAAGCGGACCCGGCCGAACTCGCGGCCGGCTGGGCCGCCGCCCTCGAGGCGATGAAGATTCTCGAGGGCGGCCTGCTGCCCGGTCTCGAAGCCCGGTGGATCGAGGAGCACCGGGCCTACTTCGAGGAGCTGCGGCTCAAGTCCCTGGAGTCGGTGGCCCGGCTCGGAGCCCGGATGGGTTCGGCCGAACAGGCCCGGGCGGAACGGGCCGCCCGCAACGCGGTCGAGGCCTCGCCATTCCGCGAGTCGGCGCGGGCCGCGCTGATCGAGGCGCTGGAGGCACAAGGGAACATCGCCGAAGCGCTGAGGGCCTACGAAGAACTGAGGGTCCTGCTCCGGGACGAGCTGGGCACCTTCCCGGCGCCGGAACTGAACCAGATCCATGAGCGACTGCTCAACGCACACGAGAGCTCGGGCTCCGAACCGGCTCCGGCTCCGGCCAGGGCTCCCAGGACCGGGAAGGCCCCGACTCCGAAGTCGGTCGGCACCGAGATCGACCCCAGGGTCGATGACGGGCAAATGGTCGGCCGGAAGAAGATCCTCGGGCAACTCCAGGCCGAGCTCGATCTGGCGGTCGCGGGAGAGCTCCGGATCGCACTCCTGGCCGGCGAGGGCGGGGTCGGCAAGACCAGACTGGCGGCCGAGCTGGCGGCCAGCCGGGATGACATCTTCACGCTCTACGGCCGGGCCGAACCGGATGAAGTCCGGCCGTTCAGCATCTGGTCGGGGCTGCTGCGGTCGGCTGTCCGCCAGGTTGGCGACGTCGATCCGGCCCAGATTGTCGGCGGGGACGGGCCCACCCTGGCCCGGCTGCTGCCCGAGCTGATCCGGCGCATGGACCTTCCCGCCCCGGGACCGACTTCGGATCTCGAATCGGAACGCCAGGCACTTTTCGGAGCGGTGCTGAGGATGATCGGCCGGTTCTCGGCCCGCCAGCCGATGCTGATCGTGCTCGATGACCTGCATTGGGCCGACCGGTCGACCCTGCGGCTTCTGGCCAGCCTGGCCGGGGACAACCCGCCTTCGGGAATCCTGGCTCTCGGCATCTACCGGGACACCGAGCTGCCTGCCGACAGCCAGCTGCCCGAGGCTCTGAGCCAGCTCCAGCGCCGCCTCCCGACCACCCGGCTTCAGGTCGAAGCACTCGACGAGAACGAAGTCAGGGATCTGATCTCCGGTCGCCTGGACGACAGCCTGGCGCCGGTCATCCACGACCAGTCCGGCGGCAACCCCTTCTTCATCGAGCAGATGGTCCGGAACCTCCAGGAATCCGGCGAGACAAGACCCGGATCGGTGCCGCCGGAGATCCGGGAAGTCATTTCGCAACGGGTTGCCCGCCTGCCCGAGGGCGGCCCCGAGCTGCTCGGCCGGGCGGCCCTGATCGGCCGGGACTTCGACCTCGGGGTTCTCGAGCGGACCACGAGCGACGAGGAAGACCGGATCATCGAACTGCTCGACGGCGCGGTCGCTTCCGGACTGCTGGATGAGTCGGGCACGGTGCCGGGTCGCTACTCGTTCGTTCACGCGCTGGTTCGAGCCACGCTCAGCGAGAGCCTCAGCCTGACCAGACGGGCCGCGGTCCACCGCCGGATCGGCGAGGCGATCGAGCAAAGGAGCCAGAACCATCCCGGCGGACAGCGGGACCGCGACCTGCCGACCCTCGCATGGCACTTCACCCAGGCCGGGCCGGCCGAAGCTGATCGCGCGATCCACTACGCGACCCTCGCTGCCCGGCAGGCCGAGGATCGACTTGCGTACGACGAAGCGGTCGATTTCACTGACGGCGCGATTGCCGCCTGCCGGGCTGACGAACCGGTCGATCAGGGACTGCTCGCCGAGTTGCTGCTCCGCCGGGCGGAAGCCGAGTGGAGAATGGGGCTGCTGCCCCAATCCGGCAAGACCTTCTTCGAGTCGGCCGAGGCCGCCCGGGAGTCGGGCATCCCGGACCTGCTGGCCCGGGCGGCGATGGGCACCACCTGGGGCAGCTGGGACACTTTCGAAAGCGACCGCGACCAGCAGGGCCAGCTGCTGCGGGAGGCGCTGGAGGCCGTGGGACCCGGTGACAGTCCCTTCCGTGCCCAGCTCCTTGCCAGCCTCGCCCAGATTCTCTACTTCAGCGACGGCCGCTCGGCCGAAGCCCGGGAGATGGCGATCGAAGGCACCGATATGGCCGAAAGGCTCGACGACCCGTACTCCTTCTTCGTGGCCAACATCGCCGCCACTTTCCTCCGCTGGGAGCCGGACGGGACCGCGAGCCGCCTGCCGATGGCCGATCGGCTGGTCAAGGTCGCCGAGACTTCCGAAGACCAGGAGGACCTGGCCGAGGCTCTGAGCTGGCGTTCGGTCGTGCTGGTCAGTCTCGGCCGACGGGCCGAGGCTGACGCCGACATCGCCCGGTTCGACGTTCTCGCCAGGACCCTGCCGCAGATCCACGTGAACAAGGCCGCCCTCCACACGGCGCGGCTGGTCCGGGAAGGACGCTGGAAGGAGGCCGAACGGCTGATCTCCGCGACCCTGGAAGAAGAGATCCCGAACACCGCCCGGATCGCCCTGACCGACCCGCTGCTGTTCATGATCAGGGCCGAGCAGGGCCGGCTCGGCGAGCACCTCGACCAGGTTCGTGCGATGGCGGCACAATCGACCAGCTGGGAACACTGGCCGACCTGGCGTATGTGTTACTACCTGGCCCTGACCCAGAGCGGCCAGGCCGACGAGGTGGTCGAGCGGGTTGACCGTTTCACCATCGAAGATGTC
>JAGQUQ010000020.1:0-22834 GCA_020438425.1 Solirubrobacterales bacterium | reverse complement strand
CGCCGAGACGCTGGTCAACCTGATGGAGCCCTACGCCGGAGAGTGGATAATCACCGGCCCCGCCGGCTCGGCGATCGGTCCGGTCGATATGCATCTCGGCGAGATCTGCCTGATGCTCGGCCGCGACCGCGAGGCCGCGACCTGGCTCGAAAGGTCACTTGACACCTGCGAAGCGATGGGAGCCAGGCCCTACCTCGCCCACTCCCGCATGCACCTCGCCCTCGCCCTGAAACGACTGGGAGACCCGGAACCGGAAAGAAGCGAAGAATTGATGAGCTCGGGCCGGGATATAGCCGAGGAACTCGAAATGCAAATGCTCCTCAACAGAATCAAACGCTGGTCCTGACTGAAGACAGAGCCCGATCATCCATTCATGGATGTCGTGATCGGGCGGGTTTGACTGGGAGGCGGAGCAAAGCTCGCCGACTACTTAATGGAGGCCTGGGCCGGATCTTTGCCACTCGACCTGGCCTCGACCTTCTTCGGCCGAGCGGCCTTCGATGTCGTCCCATGAGTGGAGCATCTGCTTCAGGCGGGCGACGCCTTCGGGGTTGTGGGCTGCGATGCGACCGGCCAGCTCCAGAGCCGTGTTCTCGGTCGCGGCTCCGGGTGCAGCCTGATTGACAAGCCCCATCCGCAGGGCTTCATCGATCTTGACCGTGTTCGAGGAGAGCAGCAGGTACTTGGCATGGCTGAGCCCGCAAAGCGTGACCAGCCGGGCCGGACCGACCGGGACGCCGAGGGCGGCCCCGGGGAAGCGCATCTGCAGGTTCGCGCCGCCGATGCGGATGTCGCAGGCGACCGCGATCTCCGCCCCACCGCCGACCGTGTAACCGTGGCAGGCGGCAATCGTCGGCTTGGGACATTGAACGACCGCGTCGTAGAGATCGGCGAAGAGCTGCATCTTCGTGACCTTGCCTTCGTCGTCGATGTCTTCCTTGATGTCGGCTCCGGCCGAGAACGCCATGTAATCGGTCGAAGAGAAGACCACCGCCCTGACCCTGTCGTCGCTCACCGCAGTCGAGACATGCTCGAGCAGTTCGACCAGCATCGCGGAGTTGATCGCGTTCAGGGCCTTGGGCCGGTCGAGCCGGATCAGGGCCACTCCGCGCTCGTCGTACTCGTAGTTGGTCAGGCTCATCTCTCTTGCTCCTCGGTCATTCGCCGGTTTCCCCGGCGGCGATTCTCTCTACAAGTCTTTCGGTTTCACGGGCGGCGTCGTCGATCAGTTCCTCGACCTGTTCCCGACTCTCGGAGAACTTGCCGAGTACATAACCGGCGACCCGCTCGGGGTCGGTGCTGTCCGGTCGGTCCACCCCGATCCGAACCCGCCAGAAGTCGGCGCTGCCAAAGCCCTGTTTGAGGCTCTTGACGCCGTTGTGGCCGGCCGCGCCGCCTCCCATCCTGGTCCTGATCTCCCCGAAGGGAAGGTCGATCTCGTCGTAGACGGCGATCACCTTCTCCAGCGGGATCTTTTTCGATCCCCGGGCCGGACCGGCGGACTTGCCGGACTCGTTCATGTAAGTAAGCGGCGTCATCAGCACCACCCTGGGTCCGCCGGGAGCGATCCGGCCCTCGGTAATGCGGGAATTGAACTTCTCCTTGGCCCGGGGCAGGTCCCAGCGCTCGGCCAGCGCCGCCGCGACCATGAATCCGGCGTTGTGCCTGCTGCGCTCGTATTCCCGGCCCGGGTTGCCGAGCCCGACGATCAGGATCGGGCCATCGGACCCGTCGTCAGGGCCTGAGCGACGAAACAGGGACAGGACCTACTCCTCGTCGGAGGATTCTTCGCCGCCGGACTCTTCGCCCTCGGCAGCTTCCTCGCCACCCTCCTCGCCTTCGCCGACAACTTCCGGCTCGGCTTCGAGGTCAGTCTCCGGCTCCTCTTCGACGCGCGGCGGCGAGAGGGTGACCAGGGTGACTTCGGCGGGATCGTCGGCGATCAGGGTGATGCCCTCGGGAACCTCGAGCACTTCGAGGGTGAGGGTGTCGTTGATCTCCATCTCGGAGACGTCGAGCGTGAGTGAGTCCGGAATGTCGGTCGGCAGCGCCTCGACGGTGATCTCGCGGGTGACATGGTCGAGCACGCCGCCCTGCTTCACACCGGGGCTGACATCGTCGCCGGTCAGTTCGATCGGAACTTCCGACTGGATCGCCTGGTTGAGGTCGACCTGCTGGAGGTCGAGGTGCTGGAGGTCGCCTCGCACCGGGTGGTGCTGCTGCTCCTTGACCACGACCGGAACCGAGTCCGATCCTTCGATCTGGAGATCGAAGAGCGCATGCCCTTCACCCAGGATTACCCGGGCGTCGCGGCTTTCGACCTGAAACGAGGTCGCTTCCTTGCCGTCCGCGTAGACGACCCCGGGAACCTTGCCTTCGCGACGGAGGCGACGGGAGGTGCGGGTGCCGAATTCGGTACGGGTTGTGGCGTTAAGAGTTGCGCGTTCAGAAGACATTGGACAGAACAGGATAGGGAAACCCGTACGCTTGAGGCGTGGCGGATGATTCAAAGATTCCCAAGGGGCGCCTCCGCCGCTCCGCCAAACTGGGCACGGTGATCGGTTCGCAGGGTGCCAAGTACGCCGGAACCAAGGCCTCGAGCGTGTTCCGGAGCGGAGATTCAAGCCAGGAGAAGCTTGATGACAGGCACGCCGAGACGGCCGCCAGGATGGTCGCAACCCTCGGCCAGATGAAGGGCGCGGCGATGAAGATCGGCCAGTTCGCTTCCTTCATCGACATCGACTTCATTCCCGAAGAGCACCGGGAGGTCTACCAGGAGCAACTGGCGCGGTTGAGGAACGATGCGCCCGCGATGCCGTGGGAAGACGTGGTTTCGGTGCTCGACGAGGAGTACGACGGCGAGCCCGTGGAGAGCCTGTTCGACTCGATCGAACACGAGGCTTTCGCGGCGGCGTCGATCGGTCAGGTCCACAGGGGCAGGCTGATCGACGGTCGCGAGGTGGCGGTGAAGATCCAGTACCCGGGGATCGCCGAAGCCCTGGAGTCGGACCTGAAGAACGCCGGGATGCTGGTCCGGATGGCCCGGGCCCTGGCCCCCGGTCTCGACGCCCGCGAGGTGACCAGGGAACTCCGGGAGAGGGTGCTGGAAGAGCTCGACTACGAGTACGAAGCCCAGAATCAGCGCTCTTTTGCCCGCGCTTACCGGGACCATCCCTTCATCTACGTACCCGACGTGATCACCCGTCTTTCCCGGCGGCGGGTTCTGGTCACCGAGTTCGTCGAGGGCATCAATTTCGACGAGATCCTCGAGCTCGACGAAGAGGAACGGAGCCGGTTCGGGGAGATCATCTTCCGCGGCAGCTTCGGTTCGATCTACCACCTGCAGCATTTCAACGCCGACCCTCACCCGGGCAACTACCTGCTGATGAAGGACGGGCGGGTCGCCTTTCTCGATTTCGGCATGACCAAGAAGCTCGACAAGGAACAGATCGAACTGGACCAGCGGGCGGTTGATGCGGCGGTCCGGAACGATCCCGACGGGTTGCGCGACGCGCTTCATGACCTCGGCTTCGTGAAGAAGCCATCGAAACTTGACGCCGAGCACCTGATGAACCACGTCAAGTCGATTGGCGGCTGGTACATGGAGGACCGGGAAATCGAGATCGACGGCGACCGGGTGATGAAGGTGATCGAGTCCACCCACGACCCTCGCTCCGAGTACTTCGACCTGATGCGGCGCGAGTCGATCCCCGCCGATGAACTGATGGGCCGCCGCATGGAGTTCGGGGTGCTGGCTGTCCTCGGCCGGCTCCGGGCGAAACGAAACTGGCACCGCATCATGCGCGAGTGGGTTTACGCGGATCCGCCCTCAACCGAACTGGGCAAGGAGGAGTGGGCCTACTTCGAAGAGCGAGGGATCTTTCAGGTGCCGGGAATTGCCGAACCGACGGAGTAATCTGAACCCATGAAGCGGATCAAGGCTGGCTGGCAGTTGACCAAGAAGAGCTGGCGGGTCCTCTCGGACTCGCCCGGACTGGTGAAGTTTCCGCTGATCGGCGGCGTGGTCGCGTTGCTGGTCGCGATCGTGGTGATCGGACCGGGTCTCTACCTGGTCGGGGAACAGTCCACGGTGGCCGGCGCCATCCTGATCGCGGTCGGCACCTATCTCGCCGCTTTCGTCACCTACTACTTCGCGGTCGGCCTGGCCCATAACGCCGATCGCCAGATGCACGGCGAATCACCGACCTTCGGTGACGGCATGGCTCTCGCCTCGAGCCGCATGGGCGCGGTCGCCGGCTGGGCCTTCGTGGCCACCGTCGTGATGACGATCATCCGGGCGATTCAGGAGCGGTTCGGCGTGGCCGGAGCGATCATCGGCGGTCTCGCCGGCGCCGCCTGGGGCGTCCTGACCTTCCTCGCGGTTCCGGTGATCGCCCTTGAGGGCACGGGACCGATCACCACGATCAAGCGTTGCGCCAGTCTGGTCAAGAGCCGTTGGGGTGAGCAGATCGCCGGCACCATCGCGATCGGCGGCATCGTCTTCCTGGCGGGCTTCCTGCCGGCCATCCTGCTGATCGTCGCCGGGGTCGCGATCTGGGCCAGCACCGGGGTCGGTGGCGCGATACTGATCGCCATCGGCGTGGTGATCCTGATCATCGCGGCCCTGATCCAGCAGTCGCTCTCGACCATTTTCGGAGTGGCGCTCTACCGATACGTGGCCGGACAGGAAGCGGTCGGCGGATTCACCGAGCAGGAGCTTGAGAGCGCGGTTCGCCTCAAGACCGGCGCCACCCCGGCTACCGGCACTATCTAGAACCGACCTGCCGGGAAGCGGACGCCGGGGCAGCCGGTTTCTGGACTGATCCCGCGGTCAACCCTTGTCGTCGGCGACCCCGACCCCGATCAGACAACCTGCCGCGTCGGGGTCCCTGGGCTCGAACTCGAGCATTCGAAATCCGGGATCGACCGACTCGAGCAGGCCCCGGGTCAGGCCCCGATGCAGGGAGCAGACAACTTCCCGGTTTTCGCGGGCCGCTTCGCGGTAGGGACAGGTGCCCAGCCGACAGTTGAATCCCGCCTCACGCTCTTCTTCTTCGGGCCTGAATCCGAGCCGGCGAAGGGCCGAAATGAAGTCAAGTTTCGGATCCGATCCGGTCTCGATACGCATCTCGAGCCCGACCTCCCGCCCGATCGATTCGATCCGGCGAAGACCATGTCGCCCGGAGGGGTAGGCCCGGGCCAGCCAGCGGACGAGATCGCTGCTCGCGGCAGCCGGATCTTCAAACCGGCCTGACTCAGCGATCGTCCACTCGTCGCGGGGCCGTCCCCGCCGATGCGAGCTTTGGCTGCGCTCGACCAGCCCGGCCTCGAACAGAAGCTCGAGGTGATTGCGAACACCGTTTGGATGCAGTCCGGCCTTTTCGGCCAACTCGGCGGTTGCCATCGGGCCATTCGATTCCCGCAGCAGGGCAACCAGCCGCGCCCGGGTCGGTTGAGACAAGACGACAGCAATCTCGTGAGCTTCCACATCTGCATTCTCGCAGTGCAGTGGCGACCGTTCCACTCCCGGGAGGTCCGGCGGATGAACCTTCGACCGCATTTCAGCCGGATTACCTTCCGTGACCCAACTTGAAGGCCAGGACGACCGCGCGAACTACCGACCCGGCCAGCAAGACCAAAGCCAGGGCTATAACCAGGCGAGCCGGGTCGATCAGCTGCTCAAGCGGCAACAGTTCGGCCAGGGCAAGCAGGCCTGCCCCGCCCAGTGCCGCGACCGCAATGCCCGTTCTCCAGAGTCGACCCGGAGTCGGGACCGGCCGGGTCAGGTCCCGAACCCGCACCACGACCGAGAGCAGATGGAGCATCGAACCGGTGACGGTCAAACCAACCCAGCCGATCAGCAGGAGGACGGCAAGGCCTGCGCGATCATGGCCGAAGATCGGTTCCAGCGGATGATCCAGCGCAGCGACGAGGCCGAGCGCGAGTGCCAGGGGAAGGAAGACCTGGGCGAGAAGGACCAGCCGGGCAGGCAGCGAAAGTGGCCGTTTCGCCTTCAGCCCGGAGGCGAGCAGGTTGGCTGCGAGCAGGCAGGCCCCGCAGAGCAGGAGCGCCCAGCCAGCCACTCCAAGGTTGCTGGATCCAGACCCGTAGCCCAGGGCGAGAATCAGGACGCCACCATTCCAGCTTGCGAAAGTTGCCTTCTGAAAGGAGGGGAAGCGAAGTGTCGTCTGGGTCAGGGAGGGCGCGAAGGTGTGCAGCGTTCCGACGATCGCGCCGCCAACCCAGCCGGCCAGGTTCAGGGCAAGGTGCGATCCGAGCAGAGAGCCGTCCGTCCAGCTGACCCGGAGCGCCAGCAGGACACCGATCAGGATCCCGGGCACCAGCCAGCCCGCCGAGGTCGCGTACCAGCGACTTGCCCAGGGGGCCCGTTGGAGCGAACGGGACCGAAGCCGGGAAAGCGAGATGGCGTAGAACAGCAGAGTCGTGAGAAGGAGCACCGCGCCAACCACGACGGAAAAGTCAACCGAGGCGGCTACACCGATCACCACTGCGATTGATCCCGGGATCCAGGTCCCGATTTGCGCGTTGACCATCCGCCGGGAGGGCGGGTCGGTCGCCAGGAACGCGGTGACGAAGAACTGGCTGACCCCGATCACCAGAAGGGAAACACCCCCCAGCAGGGCGAGGTGCAGCCCGGCCCAGCCAGACCAGTCCCAGCCAGTGCCGGCCCCGGCCAGGGGGATTCCTGCGGCAGACGCGAAGCAAACCGTGGCGGCGGCCAGGAAAGCAAAGAGGAGATCGGTCGGACGCATTGCCGCTGGTGGCATGCGATGATTTTACACACTTGCTACTGTGTAAATTCACTCCGAGGGAACTTCCGATGACCTATGTAATCAACGAACCATGTATCGCAGTCAAGGACAACTCCTGCGTCGAGGTCTGCCCGGTTGACTGCATCCACCCCACACCGGACGAGCCTGACTACGAAAACGTCGACCAGCTCTTCATCGATCCCGACGAATGCATCGACTGCGATGCCTGCGTCGAAGCATGTCCGGTTGACGCGATCACTCCTGAGGACATGGTGCCGCCCGAGTGGCAGCATTTCATCGAGCTGAACGCCAACTACTTCAAACGCTGAACAGGCGGGGGTCGTTCGAGCAGATGCCGTCGACCCCGAGTTCGATCAGCGACTCGATCCGCTGGGGGTCGTCAACGGTCCACACGTTGAGCTTCTTGCCCGCGTCATGCACGGTCTCGACCAGGCGCGGCGTCACCACTCCGAAGAATGCCCAGACCGAATCGACTTCGAGTCCCTGGAACCCGCGTCGCACCTGACCGGGCATGCGAATCCGGACTGAAGCGAGCCCCATCGCCAGAGCTGGCCGGATGACCTTCGGCATCCCGAGCCAGTCCCTGGTCACCTTGGGCACGGTCCAGCCGAGACCGAGGCCGGAGCGGATCTCGTCTTCCCGTTTCAGCTGCCCGAGCTTCTTCACCGTCGAGATCTCCATCGTCGAGATCGTGGTGCGCTCGATCAGGCGATGCCGCCGCACCGCATCGAATACCTCGTAGTCGCGGCCGGGCAGTTTGATGTCCAGGTTGACCACCACCCGATCGAGCGGCGGTCGGGTGAAAGCTTCGAGGGCAGCCTCGAAAGTCAGCCTTTCCCCCCGCTCATCGGCTGCGGCGGCAGCATGCCAGTCATGCGCGACAACAAGCTCCGAGCGCTTGCCAGGAGCGATCGACGGATGACCATCCTCGGTCCAGAGCACGTCGAGCTCGATCACGTCGACCCCGACTTCGACCGCCTTCTCGAAGGAAGCGATCGTGTTGCCCGGAACCAGAGCGTCGGCTCCCTTGTGGCCTATCCGCAAC
The DNA here is from genome assembly GCA_020438425.1 of Solirubrobacterales bacterium. Classification (GTDB taxonomy): domain Bacteria; phylum Actinomycetota; class Thermoleophilia; order Solirubrobacterales; family 70-9; genus 67-14. The sequence continues at coordinate 14,995 of JAGQUQ010000020.1, read as the reverse complement.
ATGAACTCACCCTACGCAACCACCAACCGCAACAGCCAGGATCGAGGTGGGTATGAGAGTTGTTCATATAGACAACTCTCATACCCACCCCCATGGAGTTGGCTCAGGAGGCGAGGTGTTCGGAGTCGAGCAGGCGGGCCGCGTTGACCAGTCGCTCGACGCCTTCGACGTCGCGGACCGCTCCGGTATCGGCCGAGGTTGCCATCATCGCGTAGGCCCTGAGGGCCGGGGAAACCTCGCGGTCGCGGTCGAGCGGCCTGTACCCGCCGGATGCCTCGATCGCTTCCCGCCGGGCGGCCAGCGCCTCGTCGTCGACCTCGAGCGAGATCGTCCGGTTGGGGATGTCGATCGAGATCTCGTCGCCGGTTTCGACCAGGGCGATCGCCCCGCCGGCCGCCGCTTCCGGCGAGACGTGCCCGATCGAGAGACCGGACGTGCCACCGGAGAACCTGCCGTCGGTGAGGAGCGCGCATTCCTTGCCGAGTCCGAGACCCTTCAGGTAGGAGGTCGGGTAGAGCATCTCCTGCATGCCGGGGCCGCCGCGCGGGCCTTCGTAGCGGATCACGACCACGTCGCCGGACTTGACCCGCCCACTGAGGATGGAATCGACCGCGTCGTCCTGGGATTCGACCACGAAGGCCGGCCCGCTGAACTTGAGAATCGACTCGTCAACACCGGCGGTCTTCACCACGCAGCCGCGTTCGGCGATGTTGCCGTAGAGGATCGCCAGGCCGCCATCCTTCGAATAGGCATGCTCGACGTCGTGGATGCAGCCCTCGGCCGCGTCGACATCGAGGGACTCCCAGCGTTCGGACTGCGAGAAGGCCTTGGCCGAGCGTTTACACCCGGGTGCGGCGTGGAAGAGATCGAGCGCGATCTCCGAGGGCTTCGGTCCGCGGATGTCCCAGGCACCGAGCCAGGAGTCGATGTCGGGCGAGTGGACCGTGTGGACGTCTTCGTTGAGCAGTCCGCCGCGCTGGAGTTCCCCGAGGATGGCGGGGATGCCGCCGGCCCGGTGGACGTCTTCCATCAGGAAGTGACCGTTCGGCGCGACCTTGCAAATGCAGGGCACCCGCTTCGAAAGCTCGTCGATGTCCGACATCTCGAAGTCGACTCCCGCTTCACGGGCGGCCGCCAGGAGATGAAGGACCGTGTTGGTCGAACCGCCCATGGCGATGTCGAGCGTCATCGCGTTCTCGAAGGCGTCACGGGTCGCGACCGAGCGGGGCAGCACGCTCTGGTCGTCGCCTTCGTAGAACTTGAGGGCGATCTCGACCGCGGTCCGGCCGGCCGACTCGTAGAGCTCCCTGCGGGCGGTGTGGGTTGCCAGGGTGGATCCGTTACCGGGCAGCGAGAGGCCCAGCGCCTCGGTCAGGCAGTTCATCGAGTTGGCGGTGAACATGCCCGAACAGGAGCCGCAGGTCGGGCAGGCGTTCTCCTCGATGATCGCGATGTCCTCGTCAGAGACCTCGTCGGCCACGGCATCGGCGATCGCCGAGATCAGGTTGACCCGCTTGCGAACGGTGCCGTCGACCAGGGTCGCCTCGCCACCCTCCATCGGTCCACCGGAGACGAAGACGGTCGGGATGTTCAGCCGCAGGGCCGCGTTGAGCATGCCCGGCGTGATCTTGTCGCAGTTCGAGATGCAGACCATCGCGTCGGCGCAATGGGCGTTGACCATGTACTCGACGCTGTCGGCGATCAGGTCTCGGGAGGGCAGCGAATAAAGCATGCCGCCGTGGCCCATCGCGATGCCGTCGTCGACCGCGATCGAGTTGAACTCGAGCGGCACGCCACCGGCTTCCTGGATCGCATCAGCGACGACTCTGCCGACCGGAGCCAGGTGGGTGTGGCCGGGCACGAACTGGGTGTAGGAGTTGGCCACGGCCACGATCGGCTTGCCGAAATCCTCACGGGCCACGCCGGAAGCGCGAAGGAGCGCGCGGGCTCCGGCCATGTTGCGTCCATGGGTAACGGTTTTCGATCTGAGATCTGGCATGTCGCTAAGATAGCGGAATGGCCATTCCGGCACAAGCGTGGGCGGAACTTTCCCAAGCGGAAAAGCGTTCCCGCGCACTCGAAGCTGCCGACGACCTATTCGCCCGGGAGGGCCTTGACGCCCCGATGCCCGCCCTGGCGGAAGCCCTCGGGATCGGGGTCGGCAGCATCTACCGCCAGGTCGGAACCAAGGACGAGCTGATCGGGGCCCTCGTCATCCGCCGTTCGGAGATCCTCAGCCAGCGTTTCGACGCCACCCTCGAGGATCCCGATCCCTGGGAGGCATTGAAGGGAGCAGTCCACGAAACCGTCGACGACTGCCTCCGCGATGCGCTCAGCCAGTCAGCCTGGGATCAGGCAGCAAGCGTTAGCGACGACGTCCGACTGGCCCGCCAGCAGGCCACCGACTCCCTGACCGCAATGTTCGACCGGGCCCGGGATGCCGGAAAGATCACATCGGAAGCCTCACCCGAAGACCTGAGACTCCTCTTCTTCGCCCTCCGAGAGTTCAGCTCGGTCGGAGCCGACCAGGCCCACCGCTTCGCGGAACTGATCCTGAAAGGGATCAGTTCTTGACTGCATGTCATCCGGTCTGCGCCGGATGACAACGGAAACCCGCCCGATCACAGAAAAACTGATGGATGATCGGGCTCTGCCCCATGGCGCAACAGACAGAGCCCCGCCCAACCATCATTTGCTTCGAATGGGCGGGGCGGGTTCGACTGGGAGGGCGGGTCGGACCCCGCCCGACTTGCAATTAAAAGAGCTGGTTTTCGCCGGCGAAGATTTCTGAGACCGAGTCGTCGGTGAAGATTCGGCGGATTGAGTCGGCGAGGGTTCCGGCCGTGCTGAGGACGTGGATGTTGTCCGGGGCGCCAGGGCGGAGCGGGATCGTGTCGGTGACCACGATCTTCTCGAGGCCGGATTTCTCGTAGGGCAGGCGCTCGAAGGCGGGACCGGAAAAGACGCCGTGGGTCGCGCAGGCGATCACCGACTTGGCACCTTCGTCGAGGACGGTGCGGGCCGCGGCGCACAGCGTGCCGGCCGTGTCGATCATGTCGTCGGAGATGATCGCGATCTTGTCCTTGACGTCTCCGACCACGTAGCCGATCTCGGCAACCTGCTGCTTGGGCCGTTCCTTCTCCATGATCGCCCACTCGGTCCCGACCTTGCGGGCAAAGTTGCGGGCGGCCTTGGCGCGGCCGGCATCCGGCGAGACGATGACCAGTTCTTCCGGTTCGTACTGGTCGGCGAACCACTGGGTCAGCATCGGCTGGGCTGTCATGTGATCGACCGGGATCGTGAAGAAACCCTGGATCTGTCCGGCGTGGAGGTCCATGGTCAGTACCCGGTCGATCCCCACCGCCTCAAGTGAACGGGCAACCACCCGGGAAGTGATCGGTTCGCGCGGGGCCGACTTCTTGTCCTGGCGGGCGTAACCGAACCACGGCATCACCGCGATGATCCGGTGGGCCGAGGCGCCCTGGGCGGCGTCGGCCATGATCATCAGTTCCATCAGGGCGTCGTTCGGGGTCATGTCCGTTTCGACGTTGGCGCAGGTCGACTGGACAAGGAAAACATCGGCGCCCCGGATCGACTCTTCGTAGCGGCCGTAGATCTCTCCGTCGGAGAAGGTCTTCAGGGTGACGTCACCAACCGAAAGCGAGAGCTTGCCGGCGATCTTGGCGGCAAGGTCTTGGGATGAGCGACCGCCAAAGACCATCGCCCGCTTGGAGTAGTCATGCGGGATGGTGGTCTGGGCTGAACTCTCGGTAATGGTCACTGACTGGTTTCCCCTTCTGAATCACGGGCCGCAAGCCGCGCCGCGTAATCATCGACGTTTCTCTGATCGTTCTCGCTGACCGACAGAGCGCCGGGCGGAATGTTGTCGCGGATCACCGCGCCGGCGCCAGTGTACGCACCATCGCCGACTTCCACCGGTGCCACGAGCATGGTGTCGACCCCGATCTTGACATTGGAGCCGATCTTCGTGCGGTGCTTCTCCTGGCCGTCGTAGTTCGCGGTGATCGTGCCGGCCCCGAGATTCGAACCGGGTCCCACCTCGGCGTCACCGATATAGGAGAGGTGCGGAACCTTGGCGCCCTGACCGAGCGTCGAGTTCTTGATCTCGACGAAGGTGCCTGCCTTGGCTCCGTCTTCGAGCTTCGCACCGGGCCGCAGATAGGCGAAGGGACCGACCGAGCATCCCTCCGCCAGTTCGCAGAGATTGAGATAGGACTGGATCACCTGGCAGCCCTTGCCGATCCCGGAATCGATGATCGTCGAGTGGGGGCCGATCCGGGCATCCTCGCCGACTTCGGTGGCACCCCTGAGCGAGGTTCCCGGTTCGATCCGCGCGTCCTGGCCGATCGTCACCCCGGCATCGATCCAGGTGGTGGCCGGATCGACGATCGTCACGCCTTCCAGCATGTGTCGCTCGAGGATGCGCTTGCGGGCTTCGGTTTCGACCACGGCCAGGTCGGCCCGGTTGTTTACCCCGAGGTTGATCGCCGGATCCTTCGAAACGTGGGCGGTAACGAGCTTTCCCCGGGATCGCATCACCGCGATCACGTCGGTCAGGTAGTACTCGCCCTGGGCGTTGTCGCTGGAAAGTTCACCGAGCGCCGAGGCAAGTGACTTGCCGTCGAATACATAAGTGCCGGAGTTGATCTCCCGGATCGCGAGCTCTTCCCTGGTCGCGTCACCGTCGGCCTTGGCCTCGACGATCTTGCGGATTGTGCCGTCGCCGCCACGAACGATCCGGCCGTAGGAACCCGGGTCATCGAGGATCGCGGTCATAACCGTGGCCGAGGCGCCGCTCTCTTCCTGGGAGGCGAGCAGTCCGGTGATCACGTCGGAGGAGATCAATGGAACATCCCCCGAGAGGACCAGCACCCGGTCCGATTTCTCGACGATCCCGAGGGCCGAGCGAACTGCTCCGCCGGTCCCGTTCGACTCGGCCTGCTCGACAGTCTCCACCCCGTCGGGCAGCGCATCGGAGAGATCCCGCTCCGGGGAGACGATCACCGCGACCCGGTCGGCCCCGGCTTCGCGGGCGGCAAGCACCGGCCAGGCGATCATCGGGCGACCGCAGACGGGGTGAAGAACCTTGGGCAGGGCAGACCGCATGCGGGTGCCCTGACCGGCCGCCATGATCAATGCTGTTACCGGGGCCCCAGTCACTAGGGAGAACATAATAAGTCGGCGAGCTTCGCTTCGCTACGCACCGCCTCCATGTTCAACCCGCCGGCCCACTAGATCCCGGATGGATGGGCCGGCTCTATCAGAGGAGCCTCGGAGCTACTCCTCGAGGACTTCGGACTTTGCTTCCTGGGAGAGGAGGATCAGGGTCCAGCCGCCGAAGATCAGGTCGATGCCGACCAGCAGACCGATCGCCCAGTCAGCCGACTGCGGGTAGTCGACCAGGAAGATCAGGCCGATGATCAGCGAAAGCGCCCCGCTGAGGCCGAGCCATCCGGCACCGCGGATTCCCCGCTGGGCGAACGCGGCACCCAGCCGGACCACACCCGAAGCAAGGAAGTAAATGATCAGGATCAGGGTGAGAGCCTTGGCGCCCTTGTCGGGGTTGATGAGGAGAAAGAGGCCTGCCCCGAGGGTCAGGATCGACCAGGCGATCCGGGCGATCACGTTCAACGCTCCCGGAGCGGTGAAAGACCATGCAAAAAGGAAGGCTGCCCCGATCACCAGGATCCAGCCGATCAGCACGGTCATCCCCCAGGATGCGACATTCGGGATCAGCACGGCAAAGGCGCCGAGCAGGATCATCAGGACTCCCACCCCGGTGTAGACCCCGGCTGCCCGCTTCACATCTTTCTGGACTTCCTCTTCGTATCCCATGGCCAAAGCCTATCCCTGCCACCGGCGGGTAGAGTCCGGCTCGATTCCGGGATGGTGTAATCGGTAGCACACCGGTTTTTGGTACCGGCAGTGGAGGTTCAAGTCCTCCTCCCGGAGTGCTTAACAGGAGTCGGGCGGGGTCCGACCCGCCCTCCACGTGAAACCCGCCGGCCCAGAGAGTCAACGAACGGATGGGCCGGCTCTATTTGGTGTACCTCGGTGTTTGACGATCCCTTCGGCTGGATATATGGCTCTCGTCAGTCTCGTTTCAGGCAATAGGGAACCTTCCGGAGGAATCGATGCGCAAGCTCGCAGTTGCAGTCGCCGTAGCCGTCACCACTTTCTTCGCCCAGGGCGTTCAGGCCCAGGCCGCGGTCACCGACGCTTTCGACGGCGCGGTCAGCTGCACCACCCAGCCGGCGATTCCCGCGCCGCTGCCGGGCAACGAGAATTCCGGCCAGCGCTGGTGCGGCTCCAACACCTCCCTCCCCGGTCTCGGCAGCACCGTTCCCTCCTGGGACGGGACCCCGATCGACGTCAACTTCGCCCTGCCTCCGGCCCCTGAATCGGGACCCGACGGCCCCTACCCGGTGATGATGATCTTCCACGGCTGGGGAGGGTCGAAGTCGGGCTTTTCCGCCATGCAGCGCTGGCTGAACCGGGGCTACGCCGTGTTCTCGATGAGCGATCGCGGCTTCAACGAATCCTGCGGCAGTGCCGCTTCCCGACTGGCCGGCGGCGCCGCCTGCGAGAACGGGTACATCCACCTGCTTGACACCCGCTTCGAAGTCCGCGATGCCCAGTACCTGGCGGGGCTGCTGGTCGATGACGGGCTTATATCCCCGACCCGGATCGGGACCACCGGCGGTTCGTATGGCGGCGGCCTCTCAATGGCCCTGGCCGCTTTGAGAAACCGGGTGATGCTGCCGGACGGTGCCCTGACCGAATGGAAGAGCCCCGCTGGCACCAACATGAGTATCGCGGTCGCCCTGCCCAGCATCCCCTGGACCGACCTCGCCTACTCCCTGGTCCCGAACGGGAACACGCTCGACTACATCGAGGACGCGTCCTACTTCGGCCGCTTCGGTGTGATGAAGGAATCCTGGGTCAACCTGCTCTACTCGCTCGGTCTCGCCACCGGCAACTACGTCGCCGAGGGAGAAGATCCCGCTGCCGACCTGACCGGCTGGAAGGCCCTGCTTGACGCCGGCGAGCCCTACGAGGGACAGCCCGGGGCCCAGGCAATGCTCGACGAGATCACCTCCCATCACTCGTCCTATTACATCGACCACAGCATTCAGCCGGCCCCGCTTCTGATCTACTCGGGCTTCACCGACGACCTCTTCCCGGCCGACGAGGCGACCCGCTTCTACAACCGCACCCGGGCCCAGTACCCGAACGCGAAAATCGGGCTGCTCTTCGGACCCAACTCCGGTCACATGCGCGGCATGAGCAAGGCTGACGCGACCGATTACCAGCAGGAAGTCGAGAACCTCTGGGCCGACCACTACCTGAAGGACGAGGGGGCTGAACCACCTTCGAACGTGCGGGCCCTGCTGCAGACCTGCCCGGCCAGCGCCCCGGTCGGCGAGGCAATCGTCGCCGATGACTGGGCTTCGATCTCGCCGGGCGAGATCCGGTTGCTGGGGACCGAGGCTCAGACCGTTTCCGCAACCGGTGGTGATCCCCTGACCGGCGGCATCTTCAACCCCGCCCCGACCGGCCAGGCCTGCTCGACCGCGCCGGCCGCAACGGAAAGCGGTACCGCCAACTACGAAACCGAGCCGGCGCCCGCAGGGGGCTACACCGTGCTCGGCGCCCCGACCGTGGTCGCGAAGATCAACCAGGAGGGCGTCAACTCGCAGATCGCCGCCCGCCTGGTCGACGTCGCCCCGGACGGTATGACCAAGCTGCTGGTCGCCCGCGGACTCTGGCGTCCCCAGGGCGAGGACTTCCAGGTCTTCCAACTTCACGCCAACGCGTGGAAGGTCGAGGAAGGCCACCTGCTGAGGCTTGAGTTGCTGCCCAGGGACGCCTCCCTTCCGGCCGGCGGAATCCTCAACTACGGCCGGCCCTCGAACGGCCAGACCGAGGCGACCGTTACCGAACTCGACCTGCGAATCCCGGTGGCCGACCAGCCCGGTGCAGCGGGAGGCCTGGTCAAAGCACCCGCCGCGAAGGTTCTGCCCGACCGTCCCGGAGTCAAGCTCGCGCCCGGCTACGAGAGCAAGGTGCCGATCGACGAGTACGAACCGCCGGTCGAAGAACCGAAGCCGGTCGTGAGGAAGCGAATCGTTATCGGCAAGGTGACCATCCGGGGGAACCGCCTGCGGGTGAGAGTCAGCTGCCCGAAGGCGGCCTCAACCTGCCCGAACGCGCGCATCACGGTGACCGGCGCGAAGCGGAAGAACCGTGGCGAGATCGCCAGGATGGCCGGAGTCGTCGTGCGGCCGGGCAAGAGCCGTTTCGCCGGGACCCGCCTGACCAAACGCGGCAGACAGGTCCTGGCCCGGACCAAGAGCCGGAAACTGGCCGTGAAGGTGACCGTCAAGCCGAACGCCATGACCGGCAAGATCGTGCGACGGGTGGCAAGGATCGCCAGCCGCCGCTAGATATCGGCTAAGCTGCATGCAAGTTTCCGGTGCAGTTGCCGGGGAGGAGGTTTCCAACAGGGAGGGATTCCGTGGTGCGGAAAGTAGTTGCAGTTTCAGTCTTGATGCTCTTCTCGCTGGCCTGGTCGACGGGACCGGCCCAGGCGGCACCACCGGCCAGCATCCTCGACGGCCAGATTCCCTGCGGGACGGTGACCGACGAGGGTTCCGGCGGCAGCATCGTGACCACTTCCCTCGGCCAGGTCTGGTGCGGCACGGTCCGCCCCGCCGATAACACCAGCGCCACCGTTACCCCGGCGATCGAGTCAGTCCGGAGCACAGCCAAGACGACCGACGGGGTCCCGCTGGACATCAACTTCGGCATGCCGGACCCCGGGTTGTGGGGTCAGCCTCCCTACCCGACCGTCATGGGCTTTCACGGGTACGGCGGCAACCGCTTCCGGTTCAGGGACATGCAGCGCTGGCTGGACAAGGGCTACGCCGTTTACTCGATCACCGCTCGCGGCTTTGACGAGTCCTGCCTGACCGCCGGTTCGAAGGCGGCCGACCCGGACGGATGCGAGAAGGGCTACATCCACCTGATCGACCAGCGCTTCGAGATCCGCGACAGCCAGAACTTCGTCGGCAAGCTGGTCGACCAGGGCCTGGTCGACCCCACCCGGATCGCCGCTTACGGGACCTCGTATGGCGGCGGCCACACCCTCTCCTTCGCCGCCCTGAAGGACCGGATGATGAATCCCGACGGGACCCTGGTTCCCTGGACCAGCCCGGGAGGAACCCCGATCGCGATCAGCGTCGCCGTCGCCCAGGTGCCGCCGACCGAGCTGCCCTATGTGCTGGCCCCGAGCGGAGCTGACCTCGACTACATCGCGGATTCCAGCTACATCTACGAGACCAGGGATGGCACCCCGGGCCGGGTCGGAATCCTCAAGGAAGGCTGGGTTCAGGGTCTCGCCGCGACAGGATTCGTGGCTCCGGCCGGAACCGATCCGACCGCTGACATGAAGGGCTGGCTGGCTGACTTCGAGGAAGGCGAGCCCTACGACAACCGGCCCGAGATCACCGATCCGATCGTTGAGCTCTCGAAGTATCACTCCCCGTACGGAATCGACCACTCCGTGGCGCCGGCCCCGATCATGATCAGTGCCGGCTACACCGACGACCTGGTCCCGGTCGCCGAGGAACTCCGGTTCTACAACCGGACCAAAGATCAGTACCCGGACACGCCGATGACCCTCTTCTTCGGCTCACTGGGACATCCGCGAGGCCAGACGACCCAGGCCAACGTGAATACCGCCCTGCGGGCCAAGGAGACCCAGTGGTTTGACTTCTATCTCGGCGGGACCGGTTCGAAGCCGACTTCGGAAGTCATCTCCTACACCCAGGTCTGCCCGAACGGCGTCGACGCCGGCGGACCGTACACGGCAGCTGACTGGGCATCGCTATCGCCCGGCGAGATCCGCCTTCAGGAAGATGCCGCGAAGACGATCGGCGCGACCAGCGGCGACCCGACGATCGCCGCCTCATGGAACGGCGTCACCGCTGGCCAGAATCCCTGCGAGACCAAGTCGGGAACGCCGGAAACGGGTTCGGCAACCTGGGACCTCGCTCCGGCACCCGCCGCGGGCTACACGATGCAGGGGGCACCGACCGTCGTCGCCGAGATCGACCTCGGGGATTCCCCGAACTCGGAGATCGCCGCCCGGCTGGTCGACCTGAGCCCGGACGGAACCGCCAAGACCCTGATCGCCCGCTCCGTTTACCGCCCCTGGCCGAGCGGCACCCAGGTCTTCCAGCTTCACTCCAACGCCTGGAAGGTCGAGGCCGGTCACCGGCTGCGGCTGGAGCTCCTGGCCAAAGATGCGGCCGGACCTGCCGGATCATTCCTGATCAATTCATTCCGGCCCGCCAACGACCAGGGTGACATCACGGTCAGCAGCATGGACCTGCGGATCCCGGTCATCGAAGGTCCCGGCGCCCTCGATGGAATGGTGACTGCCCCGGCGAAGAAGGTGCTGCCCGATCGCATGGGCGTGAAGCTCGCCCCGGGCTACAGCGCGATCGGCGCCGAGACCATCGAAGCCGACCTGGCGGCCGGAACGAAGGGGTCGGCGAAGGGCAAGACCCTGCGGCTGGATTTCACCTGCCCGCCCAGCTACACCGGTACCTGCGCGAAAAGGAATGTGAGCGTAAAGGGCGCCCCGAAGAAGGGCAAGGGACGGGGCGTGAAGATCGCTGTCCGGTCCGGAGTCACTGTGGCGGGCGGCAAGACGGCACAGGTGAGCCTCAACCTGACCGGCAAGGCACGCAAGCTGTTCCGGGACACAAAGAAAAGAAAGGTGATCCGCAAGCACGGCAGGAAGCGGGTCAAGGTGACCAAGGTCAAGGGTCTCAGGTCGCTGCGGGTCGCTGTCCTCCTCGACGGGAAGCCCTCCGGGTTTGCCACCGTCAAGCGGGTCGGCAAGGTTCGGTAAACGCGGCCAGTACGGCATTTTCGCAACTTGTCCGGTACGGGCACGTTCTATAGAGTGACTCCGCCCCGGGAGTGGCCCGAGGCGGGGAAAAATCAGGAGAGAACCGGAGAACCGATGCGCAAGCTCGCAGTACTTTTTGCCCTCTTGGGCAGCCTTTTCATCGTCTCGGCCGCCCAGGCGGCACCGCCCGCGACAATCTTTGATGGTGATGTTTCATGCGTCACCCAGTCCGGCGGCGCAGCCGACGGACAGACCTGGTGCGGAACCGGCCAGCACGACCAGAACGCCGACGTGCGCAGCACCGTCAAGTCGTTCGACGGGGTGCCGATCGACGTCAATGTCGCCCTGCCCGATGAGGGCGAGTACGGGGCCGGCCCCTACCCGCTGGTCTACATGTTCCACGGCTACGGCGGTGGCAAGATCAACTTCCCGAGCATGAACCGCTGGCTGAGCCGTGGTTACGCGGTGTACTCCCAGACCAACCGCGGCTTCCACGAGTCCTGCGGTACGGCCACTTCAAAGGCCGCTGACGCGGACTGCGTGACCAAGGGCTTCGTCCGGCTCGACGACACCCGGTATGAAGTCCGCGACGCACAGCTCTTCGCCGGCATGCTGGTTGACGAAGGTCTCGTGCAGCCGACCAAGATCGCCGCGACCGGCGGCAGTTACGGCGGCGGCATGTCGATGGCTCTCGCCGCCCTGAAGAACCGGATCATGCTCCCGGACGGCAGCTACGACGCCTGGGAGAGCCCGATGGGCACCCCGATGAGCCTCGCGGTCGCCACTCCGAACATCCCCTGGACGGACCTGGCCTACGCCCTGGTTCCGAACGGATCGAACCTCGACTACATCAAGGACGCTTCCTACTACGGCCGTTTCGGCGTGATGAAGCAGTCCTACGTGAACGGTCTCTACTTCAGCGGACTCGGCGCACCGGGCTACTACTCGGCCGCCGGCACGCTGCCGGAAGCCGACCTCGCTGGCTGGAAGGCCTTCATGGATGCCGGTGAACCGTACGACGGAGAAGCAGCCGCCGAGCAGATGCTCGACGAGGTCACTTCGCATCACTCCTCGTACTACATCGATCACAGCCAGGCCCCGGCTCCGCTGCTGATCAGCTCCGGCTTCACCGACGACCTGTTCCCGGCCAACGAGGCCACCCGGTACTACAACCGGACCAGGGCCGAGTTCCCGAACAGCCCGATCGGCCTGTTCTTCGGTTCCTTCGGTCACCCCCGTGGCCAGAACGGCTCCGAGGTGACCAGCGCCCTGACCGAGCTCGAGAACCGGTGGATCGAGTACTACCTCGAGGGTGAGGGACCGCAGCCCGATTCGAACGTGACCACGTTCACCCAGGTCTGCCCGAATGCCGACCCGGACGCCGGTCCGTTCGAGACCGACAACTGGGTCCAGCAGTCACCCGGTGAGATCGTGGTCAAGTCGGAACCGGCCCAGACGGTCGCGGCCGATGGTGGAGACCGGGCAATCGGCTCGGCCTTCAATCCGGTTACCGGCAGCGCCTGTGCGGCTCCCGCCGGTGCCACCGAGACCGGAACCGCCAACTACGAGACCGGTGCCGCCCCGTCCGGTGGCTACACCGTGATGGGTTCGCCGACCGTGATCGCCGAGATCACCCAGGCGGGTACCGACTCGCAGCTTGCCGCCCGTCTGGTCGATGTGTCGGCTGACGGCAGCAGCAAGATCCTGGTCAACCGCGGCGTCTGGCGTCCCGCCAACAGCGGCTACCAGGTGTTCCAGCTGACTCCGAACGGCTGGCATGTCGCCGAAGGCCACAAGCTCCGCCTGGAGCTGCTGCCCTTCGACGGTGGCAACGCCAACGCTGCGGCCGGCGCGCTGACCAACTTCAGCCGCCCGTCGAACAACCAGCAGCCGGCCACGATCGAGAACCTCGAACTGAGGATCCCGGTCATGGAGCAGCCCGGATCGCTGAACGGCCTGGTCAAGGCTCCCGCCAAGCGGGTCCTGCCTGACCGTCCCGGCGTCGAGCTCGCTCCCGGCAACGAGTCGATCGGCTCGCAGACCCTGGCCGAGTACGCCCAGGACCAGATCCCGGTGATCGGCAAGATCAAGGTCAACAGCGCCACGGTCAAGGGCAAGACCCTGACCGCGAAGATCACCTGCGCCGCCTCGAACGATTCCTGCGCCACCGCGAAGGTTTCCTTCAAGGGTGCCCCGAAGAAGGGCAAGGGCAAGGGCGTCGTGCTCGGCACCAAGGGCAACATCAAGGTGGCTCCGGGCAAGACCGTCGCGGTCAAGTTCAACCTGACCTCCAAGGCGCGCAAGCTGTTCAAGGACAGCAAGAAGCGCAAGACCGTTCGCAAGAACGGCAGGAAGCGCGTCAAGGTGGTCAAGGTCAAGGGCCTGAAGCAGCTCAGGACCCAGGTTCTGATCGGTGGCAAGGGCTCCGGCTACATCACCGTGAAGCGCAACGGAAAAGTGAAGTAGGACATCTGCAGTCGGGCCGGTCTTCGCCGGCCCTCCAAATCGAACCCGCCCCTCCCACTGTCATTCACTGATGGTTGGGAGGGGCTCAGGTTTGTGCGACAAGGGCCCCCCTTTCGGCGGGGCCCTTTTCGGTTCTGTGAACAGGTGGTAACCTGAATGTTCAAGGGGGCGAGCCGACTGGCCCGTGCCCGTGTTTCAGTTAGGGAAGCCGCAGGGAGCGGCACCAAGAGAAATAGGGAGAACCAGGGACCAGATGCGTAAGTTCGTTGTAGCGCTCGCAGCACTCTTCATGTTCGTAACCGTCCAGCAGGCCCAGGCCGCACCGCCTGCCTCGATCTTCGGCGGAGAGATCAACTGCACGACCCAGGCCCAGCCCGATGGCCGGACCCTCTGTTCGGGTCCGGGCGGGGACACAAACGCCGCTCCCGGCGTGAATCAGGCGGTCGCCAACACGGTCCCGAGTTACGACGGCGTCCCGATCGACATCAACTTCGCCCTCCCGAATGCCGCGGAGTTCGGCGACGGTCCCTACCCGCTGGCCATGTACTTCCACGGCTTTGGCGGCGGCAAGGAAGGCTTCGACGGTGACCTCAAGCGATTCACCGACCTGGGCTTCGCCGCCTTCTCGATGACCGAGCGCGGCTTCAAGTTCTCCTGCGGCAAGGTGAATGCGATCACCACCCTGAACAACGACACGCCCGGGGTCTGCAACAAGGGCTTCATCCACCTGATGGACACCCGGTTCGAAGTTCGTGACGCCCAGTACTTCGCCGGCCTGCTGGCCGACGAGGACCTGATCCTGCCGAAGAAGATCGGCACCGTCGGTGCCTCCTACGGCGGCGCCAAGTCGATGTCGCTGGCGGCACTGAAGAACCGGATCATGAACCCGGACGGCACCCTCAGCCCCTGGAAGAGCCCGGAAGGCAAGGACATGGAGATCGCGGTCGCCGCCCCGATCGTTCCCCCGACCGACTTCGCCTACGCGCTCACGCCGAACGGCCGGACCTACGACTACACCCGGGACAACCCGTACCTCGGCCCCAACGGTGACGCCCCCTTCGGAGTCATGAAGTCCGCGATCACCAACGGTCTCGCTACAGCCGGTGATTCCTTCAGCGGCGAACACGGCACCGACCTCGATGCGCTCTGGGACATCAACGGCTGGAAGGTCATGATGAACGCCGGCGAGCCGTTCGATGTCGATGTCGCCAACGTGATGCGGGAGGAGATGACCGCCCATCACTCCTCGTACTACATCGATCACAGCGTCGAGCCGGCGCCGATGATCATCGCCCAGGGCCTGACCGATGATCTCTTCCCGCTCAGCGAGGCACTTCGCTACTACAACCGGACCAAGAGCGAGTACCCGGACTCGACCGTCGGCCTGCTCTTCGCCGACATCGGTCATCCTCGAGCGCCCCTTGAGGAGCCGAACGAGCAGGGCCGCCCGGCCGACATGGAACTGGGCTACTCGACCGTGGAGACCTGGTTCGACTACTACCTGAACGGCACGGGCCCGAAGCCCGACGACGGGGTGACCTCGATGAGCATGGTCTGCCCGTACAGCCAGCCTTCCGGCGGTCCCTT
>JAGQUQ010000209.1 GCA_020438425.1 Solirubrobacterales bacterium | reverse complement strand
TCACCCCGGTGCGGCTGTCGGATGCCACCACCGCGACCGTGGTCGAGCGGATCGGGGATGAAACCCTGATCATCGGCTGGGGCCTGACCCCGCCCGCCCATATCACCCGCGGCCGCGGGCCGCTGACCCAGGCCGAGCGTGCCGCAACCCAGCCGCCGCCGATGTGGGATACCTCGCGCGTGCTGCTGGGCGCCGCGGTGCCGATCGTGCAGAACCAGCTGTGTTCCGCCTCGGCCGATGGCGGTGTGATCTGCGCCGGGTTCCGCGAGGCGATCGCCGACGCCTGCCGGGGCGACAGCGGCGGGCCGCTTCTGGCACGCGACGACCGGGGCTACATCCAGGTCGGGCTGGTGTCGGGCGGCAACTACTGCCACCAGGACGGCGACCACTACGGCACCTATACCCGCGTCTCGGCCTTCGCCGACTGGATCGCGGCAACCATGGCGGGCCAGACCCCGCAGGTCGACATGCGCCCGAACGAGCCGAATCCGGGCATGGCCCCCACCTTCGGCATGGTCAGCCTGTCGGCAGGCTTCCAGCCCGATCCCTACCGCCAGCACATCCTTGCGGGCGGTCAGATCGAGGCCGCGAACGTGGGTG
>JAGQUQ010000208.1 GCA_020438425.1 Solirubrobacterales bacterium | reverse complement strand
CACCCGAGATCAACGTGCAGGAACGCCTCGACGCGATCGCCGAAGCGACCCTGCAACTCGCCCGAGCTGGAGGCGCGCGTGGCGTCACCGTCCGAGCGGTTGCGAAGAAACTCGGTGGCTCAACCACACTCGTCACCAAGTACGTCCCCACCCGAGTCGACCTTCTCCTCAACGCCTTCGCCTTCGTTTCAACCAACTGGGCTGAAGATCTCGCAAATGCCCTTGACGGCAAGGAGGGGATGGAAAAGCTCAAGGCGCTCGCCGGGTGGTCGCTTCAGACCAACAACTACGACGACGCGATCCGTGCCCTCTGGATTGACTCCCTCGCCGGAAATCCACCCGAAGCCGAAGGCGATGAGACGGTTCAGAACCAGGCCCACGGCGAGTACGAGTTCATCAAGGCCGTCGTCCATGAGGCAGGCGAAGACGACTGGGTCGCCGATGCCCTTTTCCTGGCATTCCGCGGCTACTACCTCTCATCGCTCGAGGATCCCGAGTCTTGGCCACCCGAACGAGCCCAAGAGGCTGTAATGCGGATCCTTGAAATGATCGCCAGCCAACAGCGCTGAGCGATGAGGTCGCTGCGCAAAGGGGGAATGC
>JAGQUQ010000207.1 GCA_020438425.1 Solirubrobacterales bacterium | reverse complement strand
TCGGACGGGTACAGCAGCCAGCTAAGCTTCACCGAGTACACCAACAACCTGCCCACTGCGGTTACCGGCAGCACCGCCCGCCTGCTGGGCGACTTCGACGGCGATCAGAAGACCGACATCGGCTACTGGGACGGTTCGCAGTGGCAGTTCGTCCGCTCCGACGGCGCCAGCGGTTCCTCCTTCAACTTCACAGCCGCGACCAGCAACCTGGGCAATGTCGCATCCGGCGATACCGGCCAGACCTTCCTGGGCGACTTCAACGGTGACGGCAAGACCGACATCGCTGCATGGAACGGCTCGGCTTGGGCGACCTATGTGTCGGAGGCCAGCGGCACGACCTTCAACTTCGCCCAGCTCAGCAACAATCTGGGCGCACTCTCGGGCAGCGATGCCTCCCTGCTGGTCGTCGGCGACTTCGACGGCGACGACATGACCGACGTTGCGTCGCGCGCCTCCGACACCGCCAACTGGGTGGTCTGGCTGGCGCAAGGCGGCGGCGCATCGCTGACCTTCCAGCAGGTCACCGCCACCAGCCTCGGCTACGCTATCACGTCGTCCGTGCCGCGTGTCACTGCCGACTTCAGCGGCGACGGCAAGGCAGA
>JAGQUQ010000206.1 GCA_020438425.1 Solirubrobacterales bacterium | reverse complement strand
TTCCACGCCCCGCTTGTCGAGCGGCGCGGCCAGATTGATGGCCGTCTGTCCGCCGAACTGGACGATCACTGGCGGCATGTTCCGCTCGAAGTTCTCGCCCTGCTCATGTCGCAGGATTTCGTGAACGCTTTCGGCGTCGAGCGGCTCAAAATAGAGCCGGTCAGACGCGTCGAAGTCGGTCGAAACCGTTTCCGGGTTCGAGTTGACGATGATCGAGGAAAGCCCGGCGGCGTGCAGCGCTTTGGCCGAATGCACCGAGCAGTAGTCGAACTCGATCCCCTGCCCGATCCGGATAGGTCCGGAACCGACGACCAGGGCGCGCTCACCTTCGATCGCGGGCGCTTCGTCCTCTTCCTCATAGGTCGAGTAGTAGTACGGAGTCGCCGAAGCGAATTCGCCCGCGCAGGTGTCGACGAGTTTGTATACCGGCCACATGCCGAGTTCGTCGCGTTGTTCCCGGATCACCGCCTCCGATTCGCCGCGCAGCTTGCCGATTTGCGCATCGGAGAATCCGGCCCGCTTGGCGGTCCAGAGCAGTTCGGGGCTGATCGAGCTCGAATTGGCCAATTCCCGCTCGAGCTCGACGATACCGACGAGCTTGGA
>JAGQUQ010000205.1 GCA_020438425.1 Solirubrobacterales bacterium | reverse complement strand
CGAAAATGAATGGGATCTGCCAGGAGCGAGTGGTGGTCATCACCGGTGCGGCACGAGGCATCGGTCGTGCTCACGCACTTGCCTTTGCGGCCGAGGGGGCAAAGGTCGTCGTGAACGACATCGGAGGTCAGGTCGATGGGAGCGGCTCGTCAGAAGGGCCTGCGGGTGAGGTGGTGGCGGCGATCCGGGCGCAAGGTGGCAAGGCGGTGGCCAACGACGACGATGTGTCCGACTGGGCAGGCGCGAGGCGGCTCATCGACTGTGCCGTCGAGACCTTCGGCGGTCTCGACGTGGTCGTGAACAACGCCGGCATCTTGCGCGACCGAATGCTCGTCAACATGTCCGAGGACGAGTGGGACGCCGTTGTGCGGGTGCACCTGAAGGGGACCGTGGCGCCGATGCGGTGGGCCGCTGAGTATTGGCGTGAACGCACTCGCGGCGGAGAGACCAACGACGCTCGGATCATCAACACCTCCTCGGGGTCGGGACTGTACGGAAACCCCGGTCAGGTCAACTACGGCGCAGCAAAGGCGGGGATCGCCTCCATGACGATCATCGCGGCCAAGGAACTTGCCCGCTACGGCGTGACGGTCAATGCGATCG
>JAGQUQ010000204.1 GCA_020438425.1 Solirubrobacterales bacterium | reverse complement strand
GGATCCGCTTGAGCTCCACCTGCATCTCGCGACGCAACTTCAGATCGAGAGCACCCAAGGGCTCGTCGAGCAACAACACCTCGGGGTGGTTGACCAAGGCTCTGGCACATGCAACACGCTGTTGCTGACCACCGGAGAGTTGCGCCGGTTTGCGGCCCGCGAACTGGGTCATCTGCACCAACTCAAGGGCCTCATCGGCCAACTTCAATGCGTCCTTTTGTTTACGCCGCTTGGGCCCGAAGGCCACATTTTCCCTGATCGTCAGGTGCGGGAAGAGCGCGTAGGACTGGAAGACGGTGTTGACCGGGCGCTCGTAGGGACGCGATCCGGTGAGATCGGTGTCACCGATGAACACCCGGCCGGTTGTGGGCTGCTCCAAGCCAGCGACCATCCGAAGGGTCGTGGTCTTGCCACAGCCTGAGGGGCCGAGCAGCGCGAAGAAGGAGCCACGAGGCACCTCCAGCGACAGATCGTCGACGGCCAAGAAGTCGGTGAACTCCTTGGTCACATTTTCCAAGCGCAAGTTGCCTTGGGCACCACGAAAACCAGCCATCTCAGTTACCCATCACTCGTTTGGACCACATGTCGGAGTACTCCGTGTCT
>JAGQUQ010000203.1 GCA_020438425.1 Solirubrobacterales bacterium | reverse complement strand
CCTGATGGTCGCCGAAGGCCTCGAGCAACAGCACGTTCTTCTCGGGGACGCCGTCGTAGGTGTCGTGGGTGAGGTGCTGGGCCCACCCGGCGTTCTCCCCCCGGTCCCACAGCATCTGGATCAGCTCTCTGGCGATCGCCCGGTCGAGCGGGTCGGGATAGGACTCCTCGATCGCCGGGGCGAACCTGTCGAAGTCGATGCTGCGCGGCAGCAGCAGGTTGTAGCCCATGCCCGGAACGCCCAGGATCACCTGGCCCCAGTCCTCGGTGAGGGCCGAGGGCGCCCCGCCGAGAATGCCGCCCTGGCTGGCCCCCAGGAACGAGATGCGCCTCGGGTCGAGCAGTGGGGTGTCGTTCGCTCCGAAGAACGCCGGGTCGAAGTTGGTGACGTTGGCGGTGGCCAGCAGCCGCCCGAACGTCAGCCAGGCCAGGTGGCCCTGCTGAAGCCGGTCGGGCACGGTGCGGAACTGGCTCAGGTCGGCCAGTGCGTCGACGACCGAGGGCACGTCGGCGGTGCTCATGCCGATCCAGTCGAGGGCGCAGAACGCGATGCCCACCGACGCGCCAAGCGCTCCGATGGAGCGAACCTCGTCCTTGCTTCCCAACA
>JAGQUQ010000202.1 GCA_020438425.1 Solirubrobacterales bacterium | reverse complement strand
CAACCAAGCCACGGGTCGAGCGGAGCTGGTCGACATCGGCGCCGTCCTCACCAACTCCACCACCCTGGCCGCCTACCCGCACGTGATCGCCGGATCCTTGCTCACCGCGTCGGTGTTCGTCGGCGGCATCTCGGCGTGGATGCTGATGCGAGGCAAGCCGATGCCCGAGGGCGACGACAAGGCGCTGCACAAGGCGGTGCGCATCTCGATCTACCTCACGTTCGCCATGGGCCTGCTGGTCGCGGTCTCCGGCGACTACCAAGCCCGGCTCATGTTCAAGCAGCAGCCGATGAAGATGGCGGCCGCCGAAGCCCTCTGCGAGACCGAATCGGGTGCAGGCCTGTCCGTGTTCGCGGTGGGCGACCCCGGCAAGGAGTGCGACGTCCGCACCCTCACCGTGCCCAAGCTCCTGTCGTTCATGGCCACCGGGTCCTTCGACGGCACCGTGCACGGCGTCACCGACCTCAACGCCCAGTACCAGGAGAAGTTCGGGCCTGGCGACTACCGCCCCAACCTCGCCATCACCTACTGGAGCTTCCGGGCCATGGTCGGGCTCGGCGCCGTGGCGTCGTTCGGCGCCGCGGTCGCCTGGTGGCTGACCCGCAAG
>JAGQUQ010000201.1 GCA_020438425.1 Solirubrobacterales bacterium | reverse complement strand
CGACCGCTTCGGCGTTGGTTGACACCGCCACGAAGTGACGCGCGATGTCGGCCTCGCCGCCGCCCTGGGCGAGGAACCACTGGCGCGCGGTGGCGGCGTTGGTCAGCGTCTCTTGGGTGGTGAAGGTTTTCGAGGCGATCACGAACAAAGTGGTGGCCGGATCGAGCTGGCGCAGCAGGCCGGTGATGCGCGCGCCGTCGACGTTGGCGACGAAGTGGGTGCGCAGGCGCGGGTGACCGAGCGGGCGCAGCGCGTCGCACACCAGGCGCGGGCCGAGGTCCGAGCCGCCGATGCCGATGTTGACGATGTCGCGCACCGGCTGGCCGGTGAAGCCGGTCCATGTGCCCTCGCGCACCGCGTTGGCAAATGCGCCCAGGCGGTCGAGTTCGGCATGCACTGCGGTGTTCACGTCTTCGCCGTCGCCCCTCAGGGCGGGCGTGCGCGGGGCGCGCAGGGCAGTGTGCAGCACCGCGCGATGCTCGGTGATGTTGATTGGCGCGCCGGCGAACATGGCGTCGATGGCGTCGCGCAGATGGCTGGCGTCGGCCAGGTCACACAGCGCGCTGATGGCGGTCTCGTCGATGCGGTTCTTGCTGTAGTCGACCCGGA
>JAGQUQ010000200.1 GCA_020438425.1 Solirubrobacterales bacterium | reverse complement strand
TCCGTTGGGCCGACAAGCGCGGATACAAGGTTGAGATCCTCGATCGCACCGACGGTGAAGAAGCGGGCGTGAAAGATCTCTCGCTGTCGATTTCCGGTCCGCATGCCTACGGCTACCTCAAATCCGAGGCGGGCCCGCACCGGTTGGTTCGTCTCTCGCCGTTCGATTCACAGCATCGCCGGCACACCGCGTTCGCGTTGGTCGAAGTGATTCCGGAAATCGAAACCGATTCCGAGGTCGAACTCAATCTCGATGATGTCCGGGTCGACACGTATCGGGCGTCGGGCGCCGGCGGCCAGCACGTCAACAAGACCTCATCGGCGATCCGGCTGACCCACGCCCCGACCGGGATCGTGGTCACCTGCCAGAACGAACGCAGCCAGATGCAGAACCGGGAAACGGCGTTCAAGATCCTGCGGTCCCGGTTGCTCGAACTCAAAATGAGAAACGAAGCGGAAGAACGGTCCCGGCTCAAGGGCGATCGCATCGCCGCCGGTTTCGGCAGCCGGATTCGTTCGTATGTGCTACAGCCCTACACGATGGTCACCGATCACCGGACGGACGTCAGCGTTTCCGACGCCCAGGGCGTCCTCGATGGCAATCTCGATCC
>JAGQUQ010000001.1:3430-120463 GCA_020438425.1 Solirubrobacterales bacterium | reverse complement strand
CTGGCATCCACCCGCTGGAGTCTTGTGGTGTTGGCTTTTCGTCGAGATCCCACTTTCTGCCGTATATCGGCAGAAAGTGGGCTTTCGGTGAGTTTCACGGCTAGAATTCCGGCATGAATGCGAAGGCGGTGGGAGCTCTGGGACTCGGGATCTTCGCGATCGCCAATGCGCTGCTGCTCGTTGCCCCGCTGGTTCTGTCGCACCAAGCGGTCGGCTTTATCGAGCCCTTCTGGACGATTTGCGGGTTCCTTTCCCTTTTCCTGGGTGCCGCCGCCGTATCGCTCGGTTCGCTCGGCTGGCTGGACGCGAAGAGTGGCGTGGCAAGCGGCGGTCGCATCGAGGCCGCAACCGGAATTGTGCTCGGGGGCCTGAGTGCTCTCATCCCCATCGGAACCATCGCCTACGTGGTCTGGATCTTCATCCAGATGGCCCAGACCATGAGCAACTTCGACTGAGGGCCACCAGCTTTACTTGCGAAACCCTGGTCGTGGTCGGGGGTAGATGGTCCCGTGGAAACGACTGAAGATTTCTCAGCGGGCCAGGTCGGGCATTCGAACGGGAAGGCCCTGGCCGCGCTGTTTCTCGGGCTCTTCGCGGTGGCGAACGTCGTTTTCACCGTGCTGATCTTCGTTTTCTGGACCGATCAGTTCGAAGGTTCCGGTCTCTGGATGCTGCCGCCGTTCTTGGCCTTCTGCTCCGGAGTTCCGGCTGCATTCCTCGGTTCGCTCGGGTGGATCGACGTTCGGCGGGGAGTGACTGGTCAGCGACTGCGCGAAGCCCAGTTCGGATCGATCCTGGGTGGTATCGCCGCCGGTCTCGTCGTGCTCTCTCTGATCGTCGCCTTCCTTGTCTTCATCGCGCTGATGATCAGTTTCGGCGCAGACGGTGGAGGGATCGACTAGTTGGTTGCTTCGGATCTCCTGCATGCCCCGGGTCCGCTCTGGTCCTGAGCAGACCCGGGGATTGCAGAAATTGAAGTCCGGCCGCTACGGGGCGGGATCGGGGGGGAGGGTCTGGGTCGGGGCGTCGGGCGGGGATTGGGGCGGCAGCGGTTCAGGCGCGATCTCGTCGCCCCTGAGCAGGCTGACCTGGTCGCGTGTGTTCTCGTAGATCCGGAAGAAGACGATCACGATCTCGAAGAACACGCGGTAGAGCAGTGTGTAGAAGAACAGGAACAGCGGTCCGAGGATCAGCAGCCAGAGAATGCCCAATGCGGCGTTGCCTCCTGACTCTTCGAACTCGCCGGTTGACGCGTTGAACGTCGTTTCGCCTCCCGAGGAAAAGATGGAGATCGCGATGAAGATGTACGCGATGCCCAAGAGCACCAGAGAGATGATGAACAGGATCTTGACCAGTTTCGGGGTTACGAAACTGGTGAATGAGAGGTCGAAAAGCGACCCGAAGAAACCCTTCTCCACGAAGACACTCCTTAGGTTGGATTCGACCCCAAACTAGGGGGAGCTTCGGATGACTTCAGATCAGGACTCGTTCCCGATTCTCGAGGTCAGTCGGTCCACCAGCCGGGGGTGATGTCGCCGTCTTTGTCGAACTTCTGGCCGGAGGCGACATAGACGAGGCCTTCGGGGCCGGCTTCGAAGCAGCGGGTGATTTCCGGGCCGACTCGGAGGATGCTCCCCTCGACCAGATCGACGATGTCGTCGTCGAGCTTGGCCCTTCCTGATCCGGAGACCACGAAGTAGACCTCTTCGGCCTTGTCGTGGTGGTGGCCAAAAGGCTGGCGCTGGTTCGGGTGAACCCGGAACCAGGTGAACCCGGCCTGGCTGGTCCCGAGGGCTTCGTTCGCGAACCTCGCCTCCTGGATCTCTTCCAGGCCATGCTCCTTCGCTGAATCCTTGACCTCCTCCGCCTGAACGAGCGTGTAGCCGGGGCTCGGGGTGGCGGCCCGGGGGTCATTGAGCCGGGCTTCGATCCCGCCAAGCGGGATCAGTTCGATCACTTCCATATCCTCGATCAGCGGCCGGGCCCTGCCGATCAGGCCCTTGTTGCCTTCATCCTCGAGTGAGGCCTTGACCGCGTCCTGGTCGACCCAGGCCTCGGTCACCCAGACCGTATCCGGGTCGAAGACCGACTGGTGAACCTCGTACTGGAGGCAACCTTCGAAGGCACGGTTGGCATCGGCGGCCTCGAGCAGGAGACCGGCAAGTTCACCTCCCTTGCCTTCCTTCGCGGTGGCCTTGGCGTAACGGGAAATCTTCTCGCGATCGGGCATGCCCCGACTCTACCCGGGGGCCGGGCGGGTCAAGCGACCGGGATCAGAGACCGTCGTCTTTGGTCGGGGAGAGGTAGCGGTCGATGTAGGCGAGGCCGATTGCCGAGAGCACGAAGGTCATGTGGATGATGGTCTGCCACATCACCTCGGTTGAGGTCAGCTCGGACTCGTGGGTCCCGTACTCGATGAAGGTCTTGAGCAGGTGGATCGAGGAGATGCCGACGATCGCCATCGCCAGCTTGACCTTGAGCACGTTCGCATTGACGTGGGAGAGCCACTCGGGCTGATCCGGATGGTTGTCCATCCTGATCCGGGAAACGAAGGTCTCGTAGCCGCCGATGATGACCATGATCAAGAGGTTCGCGATCATCACCACATCGACCAGGCCCAGCACGGTCAGCATGATCGCGTTCTCGTCGAAGGAACTGAAGTCAACGACGAGATGGACCAGTTCCTTCCAGAACTTGACCACGTAGATGATCTGGGCGGCGATCAGGCCGATGTAAAGCGGCGCCTGGACCCAGCGGCTGGCGAAGATCGACCAGCCGATCATCCCGGCCGGAGTCCGGGGATGCGAAACGTTCATCCCGCCCTTGTCGTCGGGCGGTGAAGGAGGACTGGTGGCTACGTCGGGAGGCGGAACTGACATCGCCGGAATCCAACCAGAGCGACCGGCGGAAAACCGCTCTTTATCGGGATTTGCGGGGTATTTTCAGCCCCGAAGAGTTCGGTCAGGCGGGAGCGGCGGCGCGGGCGAGTTCGACCATCGGCTCGACCCGGGCCGAGGCGAGACCGCGGACCACGATCACGTCGAGGGCGTCATAGGCGGCGAGCTTCTGCTGGGCATCGGACGAATCGGAGGCGGCGACGCCAACCGTGCCTTCCGGCTCGCCGAGTCGGTCGAAGTGGTCGCGGTAACCCTTGTGGAGGTCGCGGTAGAAGGACTCTTCCTTGGCCAGGCGCTCGGCCGAGTCATCGCCGACCGCAGTGCGGACATACCCGAAGACCGGGGGAGCTTCATGGCCCGCTTCGGTCGCGCCCGCTTCGACTTTGGTTCTGGCTCCGGCCGCGAAGCCGGGCGTCATCCAGTTGAAGAAGGCACCGTCGTACTCGGCTCCGGCCAGGGCGCACATCTTCGGGCCCATCGCCGCCATCACGACCCTGATCCCGGGCAGCTTCTCTCGAAGCAGGCCGATCTGTTCGGTCATGAAGGTGAGCGGCTTCTTGCTGAAGCCGGCACCGACCCCGATCCAGAGGCGTGAGGGGTCGAGGCCAAGCCTTTCGATGTCGGCGGCGATCGCTTCCGGCCCCTGCCGGTCCAGGGCGATCACCGCGACCCCGAGTTCGATTCCGTCGGCGCCTTTCGCGAACCCGGCCAGCGTGTCGAGACCCTTTGCCGCGGGATGGTCATTGGCCCAGATCGAGGAGTAACCGGTCTCCTCGCAGGCGGCGGCCAGCGGTTCGCAAACCTCTTCCGGAAGTCCGGCGGCAACGCCGAAGGCGCGCTTCTGAACGGGACGACTCACTCTCCTGCCTCCTTCGCGGCCTGACGCCGCTCGTCGCGCTCGCGGCGCTTCTTTTCACTGGGTGATTCCACGTACTTCACTTCGCCGATCAGGTCGAACTGGGCGACGCACTCGATGTGCGGGGTCTGGGGAAACATGTCAACCGGGCGCACCCTGGTCAAGCGGTAGCCGGCCTCGATCAACTGGGCCGCGTTCGGAGCCAGGGTGGTCGGGTTGCAGGATATGTAGACGATGCGGCGGGCTTCGCACTCGATCAGCCGGCGGACGATCTTGGCCGAAAGCCCGGCCCGCGGCGGGTCGATCGTGACCACGTCGGGACGACCCGCTTCCTCGATCAGGGGACGCATTCCGGTCCGGGCATTTGCCGCAACGAAGCGGGCGTTGGTGATGTTGTTCGCTTTGGCGTTCCGCTTCGCGTTCTCGATCGCTTCGGGGACGATCTCCAGACCCCAGACCTGTCCTGCTTCACGGGCCATGCTGAGACCGATAGTTCCGACCCCGCAGAACAGGTCGAACAGCTTTTCGTTGCCGGTCAGGCCGGCGTACTCCGCCGCCTGGCCGTAGAGCTTCTCGGCCATCTCGGTGTTGGTCTGGAAGAAGGCGTCGTGGGAAAGCTCGATGTCGAGGTCGAAGATCCGTTCCCGCAGCACCTCCTCGCCGAGAACCCCGGTCGGACCGGAAGTCGAGCCGGAGGGCCCGTCGATGATCGTGTGGAGATCGACCGGCGGCCGGGGGAAGTTGGCGCGAGAGGTGACCAGGCGGGTCTGGATCTGGCCGGTGCGACGGCCTTCGCGGACCACCAGGTTGCGGAGGATGCCGCGATGGTCTCGCTGGTCGTAGGCGTTGAGGCCTTCGGACTTGGCCCAGGCGAGCACTTCGTTGCGGGCGGCGTTGGTCGCCTCGGATGAAAGCCGGCAGTCCTCGATGTCGAGTACCTCGTCCCAGCGGCCGCGAGGGTGGAAACCGAGCACCAGCTCGCCATTCTGCTCTCCGAAGGAGTACTCGACCTTGTTGCGGTAACGCCACTGGTCATCGGCCCCGATGATCGGGTCCATGTTGAGATCACCGACCTTGCCGATCCGGGTCAGGGCATCGGCGACGTGCTCCTCCTTGAAGGCCAGCTGTTTCTCGTAACTGAGAGCCTGCCAGGAAGCGCCGGGGCAGGCCTCGCCCTGGTGGATGTCGGTGTCGGGCTGGCGGTCGGGGCCGGGGGCGACGATTTCGATCGCGTTGGCCTCTGCGTAACCCCGCTTCGACTTGGTGATCTCGGCCCGGACCTTGTCACCGGGCAGTCCTCCGTTGACGAAGACGACATAGCCGCCGGGCTTGGTGATTCCGCGGCCGCCGTAGGCAAGGGTTTCGATCTCACCTTCGAAGGTCTCGCCGCGGCGCAGGCGGGTGGGCGGGCTGGAGGGCTGTGTTGCAGACATTGGACCCACCACTATCTCAGGCTGAAAGCGGCCTTAGTATTCCCCTCTTGACCGAACCGCATGCAAGGCACTACATCGATGGCCACGAGATTTCCGGCGGCCAGCTCGTAAACCTGATCGACCGGGCCGAGGAACTGAAGGCCGGTCGGCCGGTGGAGGGCGGCGGCACGCTGGCCGGGAAGTCGGTCGCGATGCTCTTCGAGAAGCCTTCGACCCGGACCCGTATTTCCTTCGAGGTGGGCACGGCCGAGCTCGGTGGCCACCCGGTCGTTCTGCGCGGCAGCGAGATGCAGCTTTCGCGCGGCGAGTCGGTCGAGGACACGGCCCGGGTGCTTTCCCGGTTCGTGGCGGCGATCGTGATCCGCTCCGGCAGCCACGAGAACGTGGTCGCCCTGGCCGAGAACGCGAGCGTGCCGGTGATCAACGCGCTCACCCCGGAGTTTCATCCCTGCCAGGCGCTGGCCGATCTTCAGACCCTGAAGCAGCGGTTCGGCAAGCTCGAAGGCCTGAAGGTGGCCTACGTGGGGGACGGCAACAATGTCGCCCGCTCGCTGGCAATCGCCGGATCGCTGACCGGTGTCGAGGTGGTGGTCGCGGCACCCCACGGGTATCAACTCGAGACCGAGGTTCCGGCCACGCTGACCGACGACCCGATCGAGGCGGTGAGCGGGGCCGACGCGATCTATGGCGACGTCTGGGTCAGCATGGGAGACGAGGAGACCGCCGAACAGCGGCGGGCCGACCTCGCTCCGTTCCGGATCGACGGTCACCTGCTTTCCCACGCAAAGCAGGAAACGATCGTCATGCATTGCCTGCCGGCCCATCCCGGCGAGGAGATCACCGCCGACGTTCTCTACGGCGAGAGGAGCGCGGTCTGGGATCAGGCAGAGAACCGCCTCCACGCCCAGAAGGCCCTGCTCGAGTACCTGCTGGGCACCTGAAAGCCCCGGGACTCGTTCAACTGAGAGAATGTCCGCCGCGCGGCCCCGTGGTGTAACGGTTAGCACGCCAGGTTTTCAACCTGGAAGCGCGGGTTCGACTCCCGCCGGGGCTACTTCGCGCCCGATCCCGGATCCGGGACGGGGCATGGCCTTTCGCCAGACGGTTCAGGGCTGGTCCGCACCGGTAGGGTCCGGGTCGTGATTCCGGAGATCTCGATCGGCCCCCTCACCCTGCAGACCTTCGGGCTGATGTTCGCGGCCTCGTTCATCGTTTCCGGATGGATCGTCCACATGCGGCTCGGCGAGATCGGCAAACCGCCGGACTGGGCCTACGAGATGGTCTTCGCCGCATTGATTGGCGGGCTGATCGGAGCCCGGGTCTACTTTCTGGCCGACAACTACAGCGAGGTCAAGGACGACCTGCTGGGCAACATCTTCAGCGGCTCGGGGCTGACCTGGTACGGCGGCGCGATCGGCGGTGCGCTCGGAGTCATTCTCTGGGCCTGGTGGCGGAAGTTCCTCAACCTCTGGCTTCTCGACACGGCGGCACCCGCGCTGGCCGCCGGGTACGCGGTCGGCCGGATCGGCTGTCAGCTCTCCGGTGACGGGGATTACGGCAAGCCCTGGGACGGCCCCTGGGCGATGAGTTACGAGGACGGCACGGTGCCAACCCCGCCCGGGGTCACGGTCCACCCGACCCCGATCTACGAGACCCTGGTCATGGGTCTCGGGGCCTTCATTCTCTGGCGGCTCAGGGATCGCTTCCGCCTCGGGATCCTCTTTGCGATCTACCTGATCTACGCCGGTGCCGAGCGGTTCCTGGTCGAGTTCCTGCGCCGGAACGAAGATGCTCTGCTGGGCCTGACAATGGCCCAGCTCGAAAGCCTGGCGATGATGCTCGCCGGTGCGATCTGGATTCTCGTCGTCAAGCGGCGCTACGGAACCCTGGCGCGGCCGGCCGACCAGATGGCGGCCGCCGACGTACCGCCCCAGAAGGCATAATCCCCGTTCCGGCCAGCACCACCTGGCCGGATTCGGGCGGTTAGCTCAGTTGGTAGAGCGCCTGCTTTACACGCAGGATGCCGGGGGTTCAAGTCCCTCACCGCCCATCTCTCAGCGCTGGCGTCCTGACTTCCTGGTCTTGGGCTTCTTGACCTGACACTTGACCTTGATCTTTTTCGACTTGCGGTTGCCGATCACCTTGCACTTGATCCTGGCGTTCCGTCCGGGCCGTCCTTGACGGCCGGTCTTGCCGCGGGCGCCGGTCGGACCCGCATTACCGGTGGCACCGGTGGCACCAGTCGGACCTGCAGGGCCGGTCAAACCGGTCGGGCCAGTGCTTCCGGACGGGCCGGTGCTTCCGGTGGGGCCAGTGCTTCCCGACGGGCCGGTGCTCCCGGTCGGGCCGGTCGGCAGTGAACCGGCCTCACCGGTGAGAGGAATCAGGACGCTCACTCCTTCTTCGGTTTCGACCAGCAGACTGGCTGACCGCTCACCCTCAGCTCCGGGATTGAAACGAATCGAGAGAGCGCAGGTTCCTTCTTCGGGCAGTTCTCTCCGGCAATTGTCCAGACCGATGAAGAAATCATCGGCATCCCCGCCCTGGAAGGCGAGGTGACTGATGTTCAAAGGACCGGCACCGGAATTCGAGATAGTGAGTTGCTGGGGTGGACTGACAGAACCGGTCGGGACCGGTGTCACAGATCCAAAGGCCAGGGATGCCGGGGTGGCGCTGATCCCGGGATCCGCTTCGCCGGCTATCGATGCCGGGGAGTCCAACCCGGTGACGTAAGAACCGTCAGCGTTACTTCCGTCCAAGAGAGCCTTTCCGATAGCACCGTTGCCCCGCTGTGCCCACAGAATGTGCTTTTCTGACACTCCGACTCCCCAGGCTCCGACTCCGCTCAGGAAACCCTGATTGACGCCAGACCCGTCGTCGGCATCGGCGCGGCCGATCGAACCGCTGAACTGGTCCGCCCAGTAGACGAAATCGTCAGTGGCAGCGACACCCCTTGGTGTTGACAGGCCAGTGATGAAGCTCTGGTTGACGCCAGTCCCGTCCAGGTTTGCCCGGCCGATCGAGTTCCCGAAGTTGTTCGACCAAAATATGTGGGAGCCGTTTATGGCCAGCCCCACCGGGTTGCTGGCGCCGGTGATGAAGCTGAGGCTCGGGCTCGAGCCGTCCAGGTTTGCCCGGCCGATTCTGTTACCACCGGCGTCTGCCCAGTAGATGTACTGAGCGTCCACGGCGATGCCGCCTCTGAAGGTCGTACCGCCAGTCACCAGGGAGTTGTTGACGTTCGAGCCATCCAGGTTCGAAGTTCCGATCGAACCGTTGAAGTTCGACCAGTAGAGCTGATCGCCGATCGCGATGCCGGATGCACTGGGACTTGCCCCCGAGATGAACGAAGGACTGACCCCGAACGGGTCAGCCCGGCCGATCGAAGTCGAGAAGTCATTTGTCCAGTAAATAGCCGCGTTCGCCTTGCCCGGAGTCAGCAAGAGCAGCGCGGAACTGAACGCAACAAGCAGGAACGCGGGCAGTGACCACTTGACCACCGGATTGGACCAACTACTGAACATTCTTGCCCCCTGGGTTAGGCCCCGAATCGCTTCGTGGCGAGTAGTCGGTCGAGCGTAGCGACGGCACCGGCTGAAATCAATGGATCCGACTTGCGAACCCTCGCATACGATTGGGTCATGAGCACGAAGACCCAGAGACTTCCCGGCGGAGTTGTTCACAAGCTGCCGGCCGATCTGCGGATCGAGCTGATCTCCAGCGAGACCGCTCTCGAGGCCTGGAAGGACATCACCCCGCTGGCTCGCAACGAGTTCATCTGCTGGGTCGAGGATGCGAAGAAGCAGGAAACCCGGGAACGGCGGATTCGCCGGGCCCGGGAAGAACTCGAGGAAGGCATGCGCCGGCCCTGTTGCTGGCCCGGCTGCGACCACCGGGAGCGGAACGGCAGCTAGGTCCCTGGGCAGGGCGGTAGCGCCACCGCCGCCCGTCACCGGTTGGACATAGCCGGAAATCCCGGATAGGTTCAACTTGTTCAGGCATTCAGGAAGAAGGGGGACCGCCATGAACAGCCTGGTCAAACGACCCAAAACCACGATCCAGGGACCGAAGCGATGAGTCCGACCAATGCGATTCGCAGGATCCCGGGGCTGATGGGGCTGGCGCTTGTGGCAGTGGTGGCCATCCCGGCCGTTGCCTCCGCCGACCTGGTGTTCAAGTCGACCGAGACCATCCCGGTAGGGAACTTCGTGCAGGACGTCGAGGTAGCCGATCTGAACGGTGATGGCTTCAAGGACCTGATCACCGCCAATGGCGCCGACGATTCGGTCTCGGTCGTACTCGGATCGAGCCAGGGGTTCACGGAACCTTCGGAGTCGTATCCCGCCGGCGACAATCCCGAGGGAGTGGCGGCCGGTGACCTGAACCGCGACGGAATCGTTGACGTGGCGACGGCCAATCTCAATTCGGATGACGTCACCGTCTTGCTGGGGACCGGCTCCGGATCTCTCGCGGCACCCTTCAGCAACCCGGCCGGCGAAAGTCCCAGGGATCTGGTCATCGGGAGACTGAGTTCCAACAACAATCCGGATATCGCTGTGCCAAACGGAACTGTCCCGGGAAACGTCTCGGTGCTGGAAGGTTTCGGGTTGAACGACTTTGGCTTTCCGTCCAACAACCCGGTTGATGACTCCTCGAGGGCGATAGAAGCCGCCGACTTCAACAACGACGGCAGACTGGATCTGGTCACCGCAAACGGCGGGGGCAGCAACGTTTCGGTGCTGCTGGCAACCGGTCCGTTGAACTTCGGGGCAGCCTCGAACTTCACCACGGGATTTGCGCCCGGTGACGTGGCGGTCGGGGACCTGAACCTTGACGGCAGGCCGGACATCGTGGCGGCAAATGCCGGTGCATCGACCGTGTCGGTCTTGCTTGCGACCGGTCCCGGAACCTTCGGCGCGAAGACCGACTACACGATCGCACAGGGCGTACTCTCGGTTGCGGTCGGCGACGTAAACAACGACGGCGTGCTGGATATTGCGGCCGGAACTGACGGCGGATTCGGGGGCCGGCTTCTTCCCGGCAACGGGGACGGGACCTTCGGGACCGCGATCAACCTCGACCTGGTTACTACCTATGGTCTCGAAGTTGCCGACCTGAACAACGACGGGGCCAAGGACATCGTCGGTGCCGCCGGCCCCCAGAACGCCGCCGAGGTCCTGATCAACGCGCCGCTCCCCGATACCAGCCCCGGCCCGCTGGTTTTCGGGAGCCCGACGGCGATCCCCCTGGGGCTGGTCAGCCCGCCTGAGGTTCTCGTTGTCGAGAACGACGGGGTCGCCCCGCTGAGCATTGCCGGGTTCAGCTTCGGCGGTCCCCAGCCACAGGACTTCTTCATCGGCAGCGACAACTGCCGTGGCCCCCTCTTCGAGGGAGATCAATGCGCGGCCAGGGTTTTCTTCTCGCCCAAAGGCAGCGGGAGCCGAACGGCATCGCTGACTGTCCTGACCAATGGCGAGACGAACCCGGTTCTCGGCCTGGCTGGAACCGGTGGTTCACTGCCGCAGGGTCCGACGGGTACTTCCGGTCCGACCGGCCCCTCGGGCCCGACCGGTCCGGCCGGCAAGTACGCCTCGATCAGCAAGGTCACGGTTAGCGGACCCTCCAGCATCAGGAAGGGAAAGAGTGCGACTTACACGGTCAAGGCGACCAACAGCGGCAACATCAACGCGACCGGAGTTGGGGCGAGCGTGAGCGGAAAGGGAGCTAGCGCCAGCAAGGGTCTCGGTGCGGTCACGCCGGGATCAACCGGGACGATCAAGTTGAAGGTCAAGTTCAACAAGCCCGGCAAGATCCAGTTCAAGTTCAAGGTGACCTCGGACAATGCCGGCGGCAAGACCGTGAAGAAGACGGTCAACGTCAAGAAATAGACCAGGCCTCATCCGGTCTGCTCAGGTGCCCCGCGGGGGTGGATAATCCCCGCCTTGGCCGGCCGCGAAGAAACCCCTCGACGTCAATGGGTCAGCGTTCTCTGCTGGCTGCTGGCGGGCTTCTTCATGCTCTGGGCAATAGTCCGCTTCGGCGGACTCGAGCGGGGATTCCCGCTCGTCCAGCTGCTCGCCTACACCCCGTACATGCTGCTGATCTCGCTGTTCGCGCTGCTCTTCGTGGTGCTCTGCCGGCGCTGGCTGGCGGCGGGCTTTCTGCTCCTGGCGGTGATCGCCCTGGCCCTCGCGGTCCTGCCCAGGGAGATCGGCGAGCCGGAAACGGTGCCGGGTGGCCAGCCGGTCAGGGTGCTCACAGTCAACCTCGGGGTGGGGTACGCACATGCCGATCAGGTCGCCGAGCTGGCCCGGTCGCGGGACGTTGACCTGGTCGCGGTCCAGGAACTGACTCCCGAAGCGGCGGATGAGCTCGACCGGGCCGGGTTCGCGACCGACTATCCGCATCGCATCCTCCAGCCCGACACCGGAGCGACGGGCGGAGCGATCTACTCCCGCTGGCCGCTCAGGGACCGGGGCAGCCTCGCTGCCGAGTTCCATCAGCCGGTCGCCGACATCGAGATCCCGGCTTCGATTCCGATTCAGTTCGTCTCGGTCCACCCGATGGCGCCATCGACCCCGACCCGGACCTCACAATGGGCGGGGGAGATCAAGTCGCTACCGAAGGCTTTCAGCGCCGGACTGCCGCTGGTCCTGGCCGGAGATTTCAACGCGACCCTCGACCACGTGAACCTGCGTGATCTGATCGACAGCGGCTACCGCGACGCGGCCGAGGTGACCGGCGAAGGGCTGATCACTACCTGGCCCTCGAAAATCGAGCCGAAGCTGCCGGTCACCCTGGACCACGTGCTGGCCGAGAAGGGAATCTCCTTCGGCCAGTACGACGTCGAGAAGATCGACGGCACCGACCACCGGGCCGTTTTCGCCGAACTGATCCTTCCCCCGGTCCCGGGAAACTAGGCCCGGCGAGGCTCGGGACCGAAGCCGCACCAGATCGCGAAGGTGACCACGGCGAGGATCGTGCCGGCCGCGTGGGCACCCGACAGGACGCCGATCAGACCGGGGATGCCGGCCACGACCACTCCGAGCAGGGTGCGGCCGACCGGCAGGCCGAGAATCTTCGCCGTGCCGAAGGCGCAGAGGAACATCGCGGCGGGGCCGGAAAACATGCCCCAGTCCTCGAAGAACGACTTCGGCAGGAGCAGGGCGAGGACGACAAAGAGGGCGGCGACCAGGGCAAACATGACGAGGCCGGATTTGAGGGCGGTTTTCGCGTTCATCGTTCTGTGAGGCCGGTCCCTTGAACGGTTGACCGGCGGCCTATACTCGCAGGTCGATGATGACCGGCTATTCAGGCACCTTCCGGTCTGGGGACCGCGCGCGCCAGCAGTTCGCGCTACTCGCGTTTTTTCTGCTGATCGCCGGTCTTGCGATCCTGATCCCCTCGAACGCGACCAGCGCCGACCAGAACCCGATCCAGAACGCGAAGCTGACCCAGAAGGGCCAGTCGCTGATCATCCAGGTGCGGACCAGCGAGGAAGTGAACATGGGCAAACTCGACCGCCGCCCCGACTTCTCCGGCACCAATCACCGGTACCTCTGCCTCCAGATGAACCCGCGGGGCGGGACCACGATCGTGCGGATCTGCTTCGGTGGCAGGAAGCGGACCTACGAGGCACTCGGAGTGTCGAGAACCTCCGAATCCGGCGAGGTGCGCCGCAGCAAGGTGATCCGCGCCAGGGTCAGGAAGATCGACGATCTGAAGCTGGTCGCGACGTTCGATCCCCGCGATGCCGGCCTGCCCCCGGGCAAGTACGCCTGGCGGGTGGCGACCCACACGGGCCAGTGTCCGGGGGCCGGACCGATGGCCAAGCCGGCGTCGGACTGCCTCGACTACTTCCCGGCGAAGCGCCGGGCGGTCTATGACCTCAGGCCGATCCGGGCGGTCGGCTGCACCGGCGGCAACGGCGAGTTCGTTACCCATGGTCCCCGGGGACGCAAGCGGGTCGCCCTCACCTTCGATGACGGACCCAGCGACTACACGCCTCAGGTTCTGCGGATCCTGCGCCAGAAGAAGGCGAAGGCGACCTTCTTCATGCTCGGCCAGCAGGTCGCCAGATATCCCGCTTCTGCCCGGAGGGTTCTGGCCCTTGGTCACGAGGTAGCGAACCACAGCTATCACCACGACCTGCTGCCCGGCGGTGCCGACATCCGTGCCGCGACCCGCAGGATCACCGCGGTCACCGGTTTCAGGCCCTGCCTCTTCCGCCCGCCCTACGGTGCGGTCAGCAGCTCGCTGAGAAGGTCGGCCCGGGAGGACCACATGAAGGTGGTCAACTGGGACGTCGACACATCCGACTGGAAGCTGCCCGGAGCCGGCGCGATCGCCTCGACCATCGTCCACCGGGTCCGGCCCGGCTCGATCGTCCTGATGCATGACGGTGGCGGCCCGCGCGGAGGCACCGTTGACGCACTTTCCTCGGCAATCAGAGGCCTGCGACGCCGCGGCTACAAACTGGTCACGGTTTCCGAGCTGCTCGGCAACCGGACGATCTACCGTCCGGTCCCCCGCTAAAGAAAAGCCCCGGAACGTTTCCGCTCCGGGGCTTCTCTGGACTTCTTCGGGATCGGAGGCCTACGGCAGGCTTCCGTCCCAGGCGTCGCCGTAGCAGGCGCTCGGCGAGCAGACATCCGAGATGTAGCCGTTCGGGGTGAGGAAGGTCGAAGTCAGAGCGACCGCGACGCTGGCTCCACCCGGGGCGCCGTGAGGGTCCTGGGCAACCCGGTTCGGGGTGTTGGTGAACGGCGGCACGTCGGTGCCGATCGTCTTGGTCGGGTTGCCCGGCTCCGGTCGCGGCGGTCCACCATCGAAGTAGATGATGTTGTTGCCGCGGTACGGGTAATCGGAAGGCGCCAGTCGCGGCACGTTCCAGAGCACGTCGTAATCCGGCCAGCGGCCCGGGTCGACCGGCACCGCGTTGGTCTTCATGTCCAGGGTTCGGGCCATGTTCTCGGAAGCGAAGTTGGACACCTGATGGTCGCCGAGGGCGATCTGCAGGGTGACCTTGTGCTCCGGGGTGTCCGGCGGCGGGTTGTCGGTCATCACGTGGGCGTAGCCGTTTGGCTCGCTGCGGTCCCAGAGCATCTGCATCAGCTCGAAGAGCAGCGGGCGCTCCAGCTCGTTCGGGTACTGCGGGAACATGATCGCCGCGTAGAGGTCGAAGTCGATCGACCGGGGCAGCAGGATCGAGTAGTTCATCGCGCCGACCAGCAGCGAGGACTGGATGAAGTCCGGCGAAAGCGCGGTCAGCGGGCCGCCGAGAATGCCGCCCTGGCTGGCCCCCATGTAGAAGACGTGATCGGTCCTGATCATCGATTCGCCGTCCGTGGTCAGGCCGTCACCGTCCTGGAAGGCCCGGTGGGTGCCGAGGCCATCCGGGTGGTACATCAGGCGGGCCAGGTAGAGCTCGTTGATCAGGGCCTGGGCGAGACGGTCGGCGAGGACGTCGAAGTTCGACAGGTCCTGCAGGGCCGAAGTCATCACCTGGACCACATCCGAGTTCGACATACCGATCTCGTCGGTGCCGCAGATGGTCATCCCGGTCTGGGCCAGCGGCGGGTTGGGGCCGCCGTTGACGCCGGAAGCGTCGCCGAAGAGACCGTGGCCAAAGACCATCGGCCGGGTCTTCTCGGCTTCGGGCTGGACCGCGACCCGGGGGACGATGCACTCCATGTTGGCCTCGTACATCCCGTTGCGGCTCGGCAGGCCCTCGCTGTCGAGGTTCATGGTGCCGCCCGGGCCGCAGGTCGGCTCGAGGAAGCAGGGGACCATGAAGTGGCCCTTGATCTTGCGGGCGATGTCGCCGGTCGGCAGGACCTGGACGCTGTCGATCGTGAAGTCCGGAGCGTCGCCCTGGACGATCTGGTCACCGAGGTTCTCGTCGCCCAGTTCGGCGAAGGCGCGGTCGCGCATGCTGAGCGCCCGCTTGTAGTTGTTCTCGTTGCTGGCCGTGGTGAAATCCCAGGCCAGGTAGAGGTCGCCGCGCTTGATCCCGGCCTGCTTCAGGGTCTTGAAAATCGACTCGAAGTGGGACCGGCGCTGGTTGATCTCGGTCTGGCCGGACTTGACCGAGTCGCGGTAGTAACGGAAGGCGTTCGGCGCTTCAAGCGCGTTGCCGTCCTTGTCGGTCAGGTTGCGCAGGGCGATGATGTAGCGCGTGCCCGGCTCGTAGTTCTCGGAAGGCTTGATCTCCAGCACCCGGTTGCGGTCGAGACCTGCGTTCGAGTCGACTTCGGCCCAGATCGGGTGCCGTTCGCCGGTTTCGGTGTTGATCACGACCACCTTCTGGTCGGGGTCGGCGTAGTCACCGAGATGGTTGAGCGGGACCAGATCGTTGGCCTGCGCGGCGGCGATCGAGTCGAGACCCGGAATCCGGACCACAGCTCCAACGCCCTGGCTGAAACCGTCGGACTCGTCGTACTTGACGTGATCGATCGCGACCCCGTCCTTGTTCTTCGGCATCGCTCCGGCGGTGAAGTGAATGCGCTTGCCGGTCGGCGTGCTCTCGTCCTTGACTGTGTAGAAGTCGTTCGGGAAGGGCAGCATGCACATCCCGTCCTTGGGCTGCGCGATGAAGTCGCATTCAGCAGCCCGGCTGAGATCGACCGTGGTCAGCTTGCAGTCGGCCTGATCCCTGTTCACCGACTGCTTGCGTGAGGACTTCTTCTTGCCGTTCTGGGCCCTGACGGTGAGGGTGCGAGCCTGGCAGGAATCCATGCCGGCTTTGGCGGCCGGGACGATGGCCACGGTCACAACCTTGCTCTTCTTCTTGCCGAGCTTGATCGTGCGGGTCTTGAAGAGAGTCTTGTTTCCGGTGTCGAATGTGTAGGTCGTCCCCGAGAGGCGGAGCTTCGCGCCCTTGTTGGCCTTGACCTGGACCTTCACCTTGCCTTTCGCGAGCTGGCTCGCGTTCAGGTTGAGGACCTTGACGGTCGGCTTGACTGCCTTCGGCTTCTTCGCCGAAGCGGCAGCGGTGATTCCGCCAGTAAAGAGTGCTCCGGCCAGCAACGCAGCCAGCAGAACGACGTAACGACGCATCCTTGAATCCTCCCGGAAAGAAATTGAACTGCTCCCTGCCAAGCAGGCTACAGGGGATGGCTCCTTCTGTGTTGTCGGTCACACAGACTGGTGTCCGAGGCGGCAGCCGAGGGCTGAAATAAACCTTGCCGGGGCGGCTCCAGACGGGTGCCGATCCGGTTGGACCCGCTCTTATTCGGGGCTGACCGTGTTCCAGCACCCGATGACACAGACTTTCTCCCGGCGACTCGGGCTCATCGCCCTGCTGCTCCCGGTCCTTTTCGTGACCCTGTATTCCGCTCCACAGAAGGCAGAAGCGGCCAGCCCGTTCAACAAAGCAGCGATGTGGATCTGGTACGTCGACGACTCGAACGGCGGCAACCTCCGCTCGATCATCCGGCAGTCGAGACAGGCGAATATCGGCACCCTTTTCATCAAGTCAGGTGACGGCGACGAAACCTGGAGCCAGTTCAACAAGCCGATGGTCCGGCGCCTGCAGGCGGCCGGGCTGAACGTTTGCGGCTGGCAGTACACATACGGCCGCCGTCCGATCGCCGAGGCCCGAGTCGCCGCGGTCGCGAAAAGGCGTGGAGCCGACTGCTTCGTGATCAATGCCGAAGCCGAGTACGAAGGAAAGTACGCGGCGGCCGACTGGTACATCCGCGAGCTTCGTCGCCGGGTCGGACCGAGGTTCCCGATCGGGCTCTCCTCGTTCCCCTACGTCCACTACCACCCGGCCTTCCCCTACTCGGTCTTCCTCGGTCCCGGTGCGGCCAACGTGAACCTTCCCCAGGTCTACTGGCACACGATCGGGGATCCGGTACGAACCTCGCTGGAGATCACCTGGGAGCAGAACTCGATCTACAAGCGGCCGATCCGGGCGACCGGCCAGACCTGGGATGGCCCCCCGAAGCGGGACCTGCTCGCCTTCCGCCGCTTCATGATCAATTACGGGTCGGCCGCAAGCTGGTGGTCCTGGCAGGAGACCGACTCCTCGGAGTGGGCGGCGCTGGGCAAGAAGGTCGCCCGGGTGCCGGGATACAGGGCCTTCTCGGGCAAGGTCGCGCTGGAGACCGGCAGCCGCGGAGACCAGGTGGTGTGGCTGCAGCAGCACCTGATCGCACTCGGCTACGCGATGCAGCCGACCGGAATCTTCAACCGGACGACGGCCCGGGCAGTACGCAGGTTCCAGCGGAGTCGGGGTCTCGCAGTCGACGGCCAGGTCGGCACTCAGACCTGGAACCGGCTGATGCGGGTTCGCCCGGTCCGGGTCAGGTGGTCTGCCGCCGGGTCGAAGAACCGGATCGCATCAGCCTCGAGTGCAACTCCGGCCGCGCCGCTCTCGGCGGACCTCCCCGCCGTTCGCAACGAGATCGCCGGCGCCGAAAAGTAACCCGGCGGAGCCGGCTAACGGGCGATCGTGGTCCTGAGTTCGCCGAGCTGCGGTGAACTGACCACCAGCTCGTCACCGGCCTCGAGCCAGGTGCGCGGATCCATCGCCAGGCCGACGCCGGAAGGAGTGCCGGTCGAGATGATGTCGCCCGGTTCAAGGGTCAGCCAGGTGGAAAGCGTCGCGAGCAGTTCGGGAATCGAGAAGATCAGGTCGGCGGTCGAAGAGCTCTGGCGCTCCTCGCCGTTCACATGCATGGCAATGCCGATGCCGTCGTGGGGGCCGGCCTCGTCGGGAGTGATCAGTTCCGGGCCGCAAGGTGCCGCGCCGTCGAAGACCTTGCCCGCCATCCACTGCATGGTCAGGCCCTGCAGGTCACGGGCCGACAGATCGTTCAGCAGGGTGTAGCCGGCGACATGGTCCAGGGCGTCTTCGACCGCCACGCCGGAGGCCCGGCGACCGATCACGAAAGCGACTTCCGCTTCATAGTCGACCTTGCGGCTGGCCGCCGGCAGGGTCACCGTCGCTCCATCCGGAACCAGAGCGTTCCGGTACTTGCCGAAGATGGTTGGCGCCTTGGGGATTTCGGCCCCGGTCTCTTCTGCGTGAGCGCGGTAGTTGAGACCGATGCAGATGATCTTGTCCGGGTCGGGAACCGGGCAGAGGATTCCCTCCGGGCCGATCAGCAGCGGGTCACCGGCACCGTTCCCGATCGCCGGACCGAGCTCGTCGATACGTCCCGAAGCCAGCAGGTCCCTGACACTCGAACCGGCTCCATCTCCGATCAGGTCCCAGGCGTCGATCACGCCAGCTTCCGTCCGGACTCCGGCCCGCGGGCCGCGATCAGATGCGTAGGTGACGAGTCTCATGGCGCCGAGTCTACGGACCACAGAGGGTCGGAGGCCCTGATTCGATCGAGACTGCGATAATGCCCGCCCGGTCGATTTCGATCGATCGCCTCACGGGGGCGTAGCTCAGTTGGTTAGAGCGCTGGCCTGTCACGCCAGAGGCCGCGGGTTCAAGTCCCGTCGCTCCCGTTATCTCGGGATTCGGGTGCGCCCAAAGGCCACCACCCGACCCGTGGCTTCGTCGCACGCTCAACGGCTTGGGAACGTACCTCCAGTACGCCCCCTGCACCGCTTCGCTTGGCTCCTCGCCACGAATCGGCTGGAGGCCTTTGTGCACGCACCCTTGAGATTCACCTCCTTCGCTCTCTCCTTGCCAGCGCTCCGCTGACAGCGTTTGTGCATGCGTGCTTGAGGTTCTTCACGTTCCGTATTGCTGATCGAGTAGCTTCGGTTGATGGGGGAAAGCGAGGAACCGGGGTACGGGACGGAGCTGAAGCGGCAGCTTGGGCCTTTTCAGATGTTTGCGGTCTCTTTCGCGTTCATCTCGGTTGCGGTAGGGATCTTCGCTACCTACGACGATGTGCTGCAGCTGGCGGGACCGGCCGGGATCTGGATGTGGCTGGTGACCGCGGTTGGCCAGACCCTGGTCGCCCTGGTCGTCGCCCAGTTCGCGGCGCGGATCGTGCTGAGCGGTTCCTCCTACCAGTGGGCCTCCCGCCTGGCCAACCCGAAAGTGGGCTGGGGTTTCGGCTGGATGAGTTTCTGCTTCCTCGCGATCGCTGCCGTCGCCGCGGACAACGCCCTTGCCAGCCAGGCCTTCATGCCCCTGTTCAACATCGCCCCCGATGAGGGCGTGGCCCGGTTGATCACGGTCGGCATCCTGCTGGTGCAGGTCATTCTCACCATCTACTCGACCAAGATCGTCGCCGTCATCACCTCGATGGCGGTCGGGCTCGAGGTCGCCATCGTCTTCGGACTTTCGGCCGCTCTGATCGGGGCCGTGATCATCACCGGCGACGGCTCGGTCAGCAACCTGACTTCACAAGGCAGCGCGTCCGGCGCTTCCGACTATTTCCATCTCGGCGGCCCGCTGCTCCTGGCGATGATCGCCGGACTCGTGACCCTGGTCGGATTCGACTCGGCCGCGAACCTCGCCGAGGAAGCCGAAGACCCGCATCGATCGGTGCCGCGGGCAATCGTGCTCTCGGTCGTTGCCGCTTCGGTCCTCGGATTCTTGTTTCTGGTCGCACTCACGATCGCGATTCCAGATGTCAAGTCGGTGACCGACAGCGGCGCTCCGGTCGCGGCGATCATGAAGGAGCAACTCGGCGCGGTGATGGAAAAGGTTTTGCTTGTCTGCTTCCTCGTCGCCTTCTTTGCGGTCGGCATGGTCACCATGGCGACCACCGCGCGACTGGTCTTCGCGATGTCCCGCGATTCCCGGTTCCCCGCCCACCGGCTGTTCAGCAAGGTCAACCCCAGGACCCGGACACCGATCCCGGCGACCATCCTGGTCTTTCTCGGCGGGGTTGCCCTGATGGTCTTCGTACCCGGGGATTCGCTGATCAAGCTGATCACCGCATCGACGATCCTGCCCCTGCTGATCTACTTCTGCGTCGTCGTGCTCTACCTGTCGGTGC
The DNA here is from genome assembly GCA_020438425.1 of Solirubrobacterales bacterium. Classification (GTDB taxonomy): domain Bacteria; phylum Actinomycetota; class Thermoleophilia; order Solirubrobacterales; family 70-9; genus 67-14. The sequence goes on along the minus strand of JAGQUQ010000001.1, from coordinate 100,362 downwards.
GCCGGAAGCTGGGAACCAGGGAGGGTGCGTTCTCGCTCGGGCGCTTCGAACTTCCGGTCGCGATCGGTGCCCTGGCCTGGCTCGCCCTGGCTCTGAGCGTGCTGGTCCTTCCCGCCGAGTCAAGGACATCGGACGTGATCGTCGGCGGGCTGCTGCTGGCCGGCGCCCTGTTCTTCGCCGGCATGTACACCTTCAACCGCAAGGTTCTTGAAACCGAACCGGGCGGGGACAGTTACCAGGGCGAGGGCTTGTAGTCCTTGAGGAAGACGCCGTGGATGTCCTCGCCGGCTTCACCGCGGATGATCGGGTCGTAGACGCGGGCGGCACCGTCGACCAGGTCGAGCGGGGCGTGGAATCCGTCGTCGGCGAGGCGCTTCTTCATCGGATGGGGCCGCTCGTCGGTGATCCAGCCGGTGTCGACCGCGGTCATCAGGATGCCGTCGGTCTCCAGCATCTCCTGGGCGCTGGTCCGGGTCAGCATGTTGAGGGCTGCTTTGGCCATGTTGGTGTGGGGGTGGCCCGGGCCCTTGTAGCCGCGTGAGAACTGGCCCTCCATCGCGGAAACGTTCACGACATAGGTCCGTTTCGCGGGGGATTCGGCCAGCGCCTGGCGCAGGCGGCTGATCAGGATGAACGGCGCGGTCATGTTGCAGAGCTGGACCTCGAGCAGTTCGATCGGGTCAACCTCGTTCACTCGCTGGATCCAGCTGTTCGTGTCCACCACATCTGGCACCAGGCCGCCGGCGTCGATTGCCCGGCCCGAGTCGACCAGGTCGAAGTCGGCCGAACCGGCGGTCAGGGCCATCGCCGTGATCGCATGCGGCGTCGGAGCCCAGTGGGAGGGCGCCGCAGCTGCCGTCAGCTGATGACTGCCGTGCCGGTCGAAGGTTTCGATCTCGGGGAGCGGGCCCGGTTCGAGCTCTTCCAGCTCGGCCTGGATCAGCGGCGCGTAGGCGTCCGGGGTGCGGCGAACGGTCTGGCAGGCGTTGTTGATCAGGATGTCGAGCGGACCCCTGGCGGCGACCGAATCGGCGAGGTCGACGACTTGCCCCGGGTCACGCAGGTCGATCCCGGCGATGTGGAGCCGGTCGAACCACTCGCCCGAGTCCTCCATCGCCCGGAAGCGCCGGACAGCGTCGTTCGGGAAGCGCGTCGTTATCGTCGTGTCGGCTCCGTCGCGGAGCAGCCGCAGGGCGATGTACATGCCGATCTTCGCCCGGCCGCCGGTCAGCAGGGCCCGCTTGCCGGTGAGGTCGGTCCGCGCGTCGCGCCGGGCGTGGTTGAAGGCGGCACAGTCGGGACAGAGCTGGTGGTAGAAGGCATCGACCACCCGGAAGCTCTCCTTGCAGATGTAACAGGCCCGGGGCTCGATCAGGGTGCCGGCGCTGGCGCCCTTCGCCGACGAGACGAGCGGCAGGCCCTCGGTCTCGTCGTCAATCCGGCCGGGGGCAGCGGTCGCTGTGCGGGCGGTGATTTCGGCGTCGTGCTCGAGAACCTGCCGGCGCTTCTCCTGCCGGCGACGGATCTTCACCGACTTGTAAAGACCGGCCGCCGCCTGCTGGACGGTGATCGAATCGGGATGCTCGACCGGGAGCCGGTCGAGTTCGCGGAACACCCGGAGAGCCGTCTCCAGGTCATCCGGGTCGATGCGTTCGTCGCTTTCAGGTCGGTTGCGCTGATCCATGAGATGCCCCGAAAGGGTGGAGAAGACGATAACCGGCCCCCGGCCGGGCCTGACCGGCGGGTAGTCTCGGCCCATGACCAATCTTCTCGTTGTGATCGCCAGCGTCCGTCCCGGCCGGGTCGGCGAGTCCGTCGCCAACTGGTTCGTGCCCGTAGCCGAAGCTGACGGTCGGTTCGATGTCGAGGTGGCCGATCTCAAGGTGCTCGACCTGCCCTTCATGGACGAACCGAACATGCCGGGTCGCCGCGAGTACACGAAGGAACACACGAAGACCTGGTCCGCGATCGTCGACCGGGCCGATGCCTTCGTGTTCGTCACCCCGGAGTACAACGCGACCCCGGCCCCGGCCCTCAAGAACGCAATCGACTACCTCTACCACGAGTGGACCTACAAGCCGGCCAGCTTCGTGAGCTACGGCGGGGTCTGGGCCGGTGCCCGCGCGGTGCAGGCACTCAAGCCGACCCTGACCCAGCTCGGGGTCATGCCGGTGCCGGAGATGGTGCCGATTCCCGGCGTCTCCGGCCAGCTCGACGACGAAGGCAACTTCCAGGGTTCCGAGATCAACGAGAAGGGGGCTGCCGGAATGCTGAACTCGCTCGAAAAGTGGTCCGGTGCCCTGAAGACCCTTCGCGACTGATCACCGCAACAGAAAACGCCCCGGGAACCCGGGGCGTCTTCAGTTTCGAGACCGGCGGTTATCTCAGGTCTAGCCGGCGGCGTAACTGCTTGAGGTCATGCCGCCCGGCTTGCCCTTCAAGGCGATCGAAGCGGTCTTCTTCTTTGCGCCGCTGGCGCTGACCGTGACCTGGAGCTTCACCTTCGAGCCCGGCCTGGCCTTGCGAGAGACCTTGATCCCGATCGGCACCGAAGCTGCCTTGCCGGAACGCAGTGCCCCGGGCGACTTGCAGGACGGGGCCACCTTGACCAGCTTCTTCGCCCTGGCGGGAACCTTGACGCAGACCTTGACCTTGGTCGCGGTCGTCGTGCTCAGGTTCTTCAGGGTCACCGTCATGGTTCCCTTCTTGCCGTACCTGATCTTCTTCGGCTTGACCTTGATCCTGGTGATCTTCGGTTTGGCGGGCGGGGCCTTGGGCACGGCGACGGTGGTTTCGGCGGTGTTGCCGGCACCATCGACGACGGTCACCGAGGCGGTGCCTGCCTTGGGGCTCTTGCAGACCACGTTGATGCCGCTGACCTTGGTGCCGTCCTGGCAGGTCCAGTGGGCGGCGACAACCTTGCCGGAACCACCGAGGGCGCCGCCCAGAAGGCTGGCTCCCTGGGTGAGGTGACCCTCGTAGGTTGCGGTCGCCTGAAGGTCCGGGTTGACGATGATCTGCTGCTCCCAGCTGCGGGTCTTGCCGCCGCCGACCACGGTCGCGACCACGTCGTAGGTTCCCGGTCCGGGGAAGGTGTGGTCGAAACGCTCGCCGTTGTTCGTGGTCGGCGTGGTGCCGTCGTCGAAGTCCCACTGGATCGTGGCAGGCGCGGGGACCGTCTCGTCCTGTGACTTGGTGGCGCCACCGAGGATGTTCACGGTCTCGCTGGCCGACTCGACCTCGGTTGGGTACCACTGGAGGCCGGGCCGGTCGGCAACGTCGGCGTTGTAGACCGAGCGAACGGTCTGCGGCGTGGTCGAGAATCCGATCGCTTCGGCGCCGGCGAGTGCCGCCGCGACATTGTCCTTCGGCATGTCCGGGCCGACGTTGTAGTTCTCGAAGTTGCTCGATCCGAACTGCTGCTCGGTGTAGTCGCCCCGCTCGTAGTAGTAGCCGAGCATGTCACCGGACTGGCTCAGCGTGCCGACGTAACGGGCCCCACTGATTCCGGCCCGGGTGGCGAAGTTCACCTCGGAGAAAGCCTCGCCGGGGTTGGTCGTGTAGACGGCATCACCGATTCGCACCGTGGCAACGTGGGTGCCGATCAGCGGGTCGCCGTCGCCCGAGGAGTCGAGATAGGGCATTGCCGTCGATCGGGGGATCGTGCAGATCTCGAGCGCGTCGATGCAGGAGCCCGGGTAGGTGAAGATGTTCATCGCGAAGATCAGGTCATCGTTGTCGGCCGGAGTCTGCATGTACTGCTCGCTGGCGGCGATCGTGTCGTCAGTCAGCGGGGTTGCCTTCGCCAGGGTGCGCTGGATCTCGTTGGCGACGATCCGGCCCTGGGGGATCACCTCGTCGTAAGTGTTTACCGATCCCGGAGGCTCCTGCTTGCCGAGCGTTCCCGGGCCGATCACGGTGGTGCCGCCGTTCAGTTCGTCGAGGGCGCGGCGGGCGTAGCCGGGCCAGTCGGCGGAGAAGGCGTCGTTGTCCTCGCCGTTGAACTGGTCGGGGTGGTTCGGGACCGAGGCGTAGATCGCATTGGTCGCACCCGTTTCCGGATCGCGGGCCCACATCACCGGAACCTCGTTGTCATAGACGAAACCATCGGGGTGGTTGGTGCCCTGGCCGTTCTGCCAGATGAAGGAGCGGAGGTCACCGACCCCGGTCCAGATCTCGGAAGGCCTGGCGTTCTCCGCTGCCTCACTGGCCGCGGCCACGACCTGATCGGCCATCTTCTTCAGGTAGGTGGCGTCGAGGGTGCCCCAGATTCCGACCACGGCCGGAGCGGCGTGAACGTGAGTGGTGGAGATGATCACGTTGGCCCGGGTGATGTCATAGCCCTGCTCGTTCAGCGCTTCGGCAACCCGCTCGCGGGTCTTGTCGACACCGTAAGGAGAAGCTTCGGCGCTGTTGTAGGCGGCGAACCAGCCGGTCGAGTCGACCACCACGAAGACATTCGCCTGGTCACCCTTGCCGACCACGAAGGCGCGGGCTTCGAGGTCGTCGTGGACGTTGGTGGTGGGCCCGGCCTTGTAGCCGTAGCCGCCGATGTACTGGGGCGTGTCCGGGTTGATGTTCTTCGCGGCAGCACCGACGTCGAACACCGGGATGTCGGCGGCCTGCGGGTTCGCTCTGGCGTCGCTTGCCCAGGCAAGCAGGCCGAGCAGGGTGATGATCAGCGCCGCAAAGCGGATCGGCATCCGGCGAACATCAACAGACATGAACTCTCCTCCATCCGGGCTCCCCGCCCGTCTCCCATTCGGGCCGGCGGAACCGACCCCTCCTGCGGCGGAGAATACCGCAGGAGGAAGAAGCCGATTCACATCTTCCGGGTGAGCCCGTCGGGAAGCCCGGTTCAGTGACCCCCGGCAGGCGGCGGGGCGGTCGGGTCGTCGCCTTCCTCGCCGAGTCCTTCGCGGGCGATGTACTCCTCGGCCAGCAGCAGGTTCTCCTTCGAACGCTCGACCACGTTGAGCAGGTCACCCATCAGTGCGACTTCCTCGACCTGTTCCTTGACGAACCACTGCATGAAGTGCTCGGCCCGGTAGTCCTTGACCTCGCGGGCAAGTTCGAAGAGACCGAAAATCTCATCCGAGACCCTTTGCTCCTGGGCCAGGGCTTCCTTGACCGGAGTGATGCCGTCCTTGTACCTGGTCGGCTGGGACTTGGTGTCCGGCACCTGGACCTCTTCGTCGACGTCGAGCAGGTACTGGATCATCATCATCGCGTGCTCGCGCTCTTCGACCGCCTGGCGGTAGAAGAACGAGGCGAGACGGGGCAGGGTCTCCGAGTCGTAGTAGACGGCCATCGCCACGTACTGCTGCGAGGCAGCGAACTCGTTCGAGATCTGGGCGTTCAGCGCCTTGGCAAAACTTTTCTTTGCAGCCATGTGGTCTCCGATCGGAAGGGGTGAGGTACAGGTCGCCGACCCAAACCTAGCGCAGTCTGCGGCTTCGGTATGCCGCATCCGGGGTTAGATGACTCTAACTGTCATCCGGCTTTCCGAAGCCGTTTCCGGGCACTTTCATCGGGCTAACGGGAAGGCCTGGCTCCGGTTCGGCGGCGTTGTAGCCGACCGGGGCGGTGTCGTTGGGATTGTCGGGGTGAAACAGCGCCGCCAGGTACTGGATCTGGTCGCGGCCGACGCCCAGTTCCCACTGCCCGCCACCATAGGCGCCAATCCCTTCGGCCTCGCAATAGTCGTAGGCGTCAAAGGTCGACTTCAGGCCGCCCATCCGGGACGGCTTGATGTTGATCACCTTCGGTTTGTGTTCCAGCGAGGAGATCTCTTCGACCGAGTGGATCGGTGCGTCCCAGGTGACCCGGTCCCAGTCGCCCTTCAGAACCTCGCGGGTTTCCGGGGTCACGTCCGGATCCTCGATCCAGGCCCCGGGAAAGGCGGTCACCAGGCGACGGTAGAGCTCCGGGTCGGTCTCGATGTCGACCACGGTGCCCTTGTACTGACCCTTCAGGTCGAGGGTGTTCACGGCGCCGGTCTCGACCAGTTCGTCGATCAGGTCCTGGTCCCAGTCCAGTGAGGGGTCGAGTTTGAACTTGAGATCCGGGTAGCGGTCCAGCTTGACCCGCAACCGACCGACGTCGGATCTGGTGCCTCCGGGGCCACCCGCAAGACCCATCGAAGCGACGAAGGTGAGCGGCTGAAGCTCGCGGCCGAGGTAGCCGGCCAGGGAGGTGCCCGCCTGCCAGAGGGCCAGGTCGAGCGCCGCCGATTCGAAGGCCCAGCGGCGGTAGAGGCGAGAAACATCACGCTCGGGCGCGGTGGGGAAGAGGTCGAGGGTGCCGATCAGGTCACAGAGCTCTCCGACCGTCTTCGCGCCGGTCAGGTCATGGGTGGGGCCGGCGTCCTGAAGCGCGATCTGATCGAGCGCCTCGTAGGTGATGTCCTCCCCGAGGCCGGTCTGGCCGGCTCCCTCGATCCGGATCACGGTCGTGAGTCGCTCGAAGTCCGGTGATGGCCTGATCGCAAGTCCCTCCATCGACCAGGACTCGATCTCGACCGGCAACTCCGCAACACGCTCGTAGGTGCTCATGCTCTCACCCTAACGGGAGGCTCTTCCCGGCTAGAATGCCCCGCTCAAAGACGCGATTCGCGTCCTTCCAGGGAAAAAGCGCAGGCATGATCAGAAACGGTTTCAGGGCAATTGCAACAGGGGCGGCCGTCGCTCTTTTCGGCCTGCTCGCGTTCGGCAGCGCTGCGTCGGCCGATCCGTACATTTCGATGGGAGATTCGACCTCGACCAGTTCCACGAACGGCGGATCCTCGACCTATGTCGACCTGCTCTTCGGCGGTTTCGGGACTCATCCCGGATTCGACGAGACCCTCGGCGCCGACGAGCACATCGCCCTGGCCCAAGCCGGGCAAGTCCTTTCCGGGCTCAAGTCCCAGCAACTGCCGACCGCGATCAGCGAGATCAACGCCGCCGATGACACAAGAGCCGTGACCATCGCAATCGGTGGCAACGACGCGCTCGGCGGCGAGAGCTGCTTCGGCGAGGCGACCGGATGTGCTGCCTTCCAGGCGAGCTACGACGACATGGTCAGCCAGATCAGGAACGCTCTGGAGAACGATCCCGGAACCGAGTATTTCGGCCTGCTGTCCTACTACAACCCGTACAAGCGGGAGGGCTCCGGAATCTCGCTCGAGGACCAGCAGAACGTCGATCGCAAACTGCTCGGCACCAACCTCCAGGCCGATCAATGTGCGGTCGAGACCAGCACCGGACTGAATGACATCGCCTTCCAGGCAGGTTCCGCCTTCGGGGCCGTGGTAGCCGATCCCTACGTTGCTTTCCTGGCCGGCGGTAATTCCTTCTTCGCCGACGCGATCCACGCCAACGGGCTCGGCAACGTCGCCCTCGCCGAATCTTTTCTCGATCCGGTCGGGCCGTTTGACTGTGACCCGCCGCCGGAGCCGAACTGCGAAACGGATCCTTCGCTTTGCCCGGTGGTCGAGGACCGCGTCGCTCCCCGGACCACCCTCGTTTCGTTGAAGCGCAAGGGCAAGCGGACCGTCACTTTCCGGTTTCGCTCGTCGGAAGAGGGGAGTTTCCGCTGCTCGATCGATGGCCGGGCCTTTTCCCGGTGCACTTCGCCGAAGACCCTGCGAGGGCTGAAGAAGGGTCGGCATGTCTTCCGGGTGAAGGCAGTCGATCTAGCCGGCAACCAGGACCAGACCCCGGTCCGGCGGGTGTTCCGCATTCACCGCTGAACCGTTCCTCGAACCTGGTTCTGCGTGGCCCGGGGCGGCAGCGGGTACGGTTGAGGCATGTCTTCCCTGATCCACACCTGTTACCGGGTTTTCGACCTCGATGAATCGATCGGCTTCTACGAGAAGCTCGGTCTCAAGGAGCATCACCGGCTGCCGATCGGTGACGAAGCGGTAAACGTCTATATGGGCCATGAGGGTGACGGACCCCGGCTCGAGCTGACCTTCAACTACGACCAGGAAGAGCCTTACGAGATCGGGACCGGCTACGGTCACATCGCCTTCGTGGTCGACGATCTCGACGCGTCTCTGGAGAACCTGGCGGACCAGGGCATCGCTCCCGAGAAGCCTCCGTACACGGTCAGCGAGGGCGGTTCCCGGCTCTGCTTCGTCCGTGACCCCGACGGTTACCGGATCGAACTGATCGAGGGCGACCCCGGCCGCGCCGACTGACCCGCCCCGCGAGAAGCGGAAAGTTGCCCCATACGGACAACTTTTCGCATCTCGTGCGATCCCCTCAGGACAACAGGCGCCGGCGGAGGGTCTCGAGGATCTCCTCGTCGAGTCCGAGCCCGTCCCGCATGTAGCCGTCGATCGAACCGTAGGTCCGCTCCATCAGGTCGATCGCGGTCTGCAGGTAATCCGCGTCCACGCTGAGAACGGGACGAAGCACCTCCGGGTCACCACCGACCGCCTCGAACTGTTCGAAGTACGGCTTCAGGGCCGGCAGCAACTGCTCGTTGGTCTGCAGGTAGTCATGGAAGACGTCCTCCCTCGGAGCGCCGAGAAAAAGCAGGGTCGAGGCGGCGGCCCAGCCGGTCCGGTCCTTGCCGGTGGTGCAGTGAAAGAGGAGAGGCAGCGAATCGGCCGCGGCGATCTCCGTGAAGAACCTGTTGAAGGCCCGGTTCGCGGAGGGAAGCTCGATCAGCTCCCGGTAGGCGGTCCGCATCATTTCGTGGCCCTGCCCGTCGGAAAGCGCTTCACCGATCGCCGCAGGATCATCCATCTTTGCGAGCAGCGCGGCCGGGCCGCTGCCGGTCCGGTCGGCGAGCACGTCGAGGCCGATCTCGCGGGCTCCGAGGTCGCGGTCGGGATTCGCTTCGTGTTCGGCCGCGGTACGGAAGTCGATCACCGTCCGCAGCCCGAACTCCTTCATCTGAGCCAGGTCGGGATCGCTCAGGCGGGCCAGCAGCACCGACCTGTAGAGCCGGCCGAAACGGACCTTGCGACCGTCACGGACCCGGTACCCGCCCAGATCCCGCAGGTTGGGCAGCGTCCCGACCGGGATGCTGGTCCCGGGGGCCGGTGTGGCGCCGGTCATTCGGCGATTACCCGAAGCGTGGTCAGCTCGCGGTCGGCGGCGCCACGGACGTAACCGCCGTGATCGACCGAGTCGGAGATGTAGTCGAGGGTTTCCCGGGTGAGGCGCTCACCCGGCAGCACGTTGGGAATCCCGGGCGGGTAGGTGGCCAGAGGCTCGGCCGCAATCCTTCCCTCCGCCTCCCTGAACGGCACCACTTCCTGGCGGCCGAGGAACGCATCGCGCGGTGTCATGGCAGGGTCACCCCAGAGAGGTGGCGGAGCGAATTCGGGCTTCTCCTGGACCGGCTCGGCCTCGATCGCCTCGAGTGCGGTGAGGATGCCGTCGACCAGGCGACGGGCCCTTTGCGGGGTGCCGGTGCCCATGCCGAAAACGGCCACGGCGACGGTGTCGGAGGCCAGCTCGAGATTCACTCCGGCAAGGTCACGGGCAAGCTCGGCGATGTGGTAGCCGGTGCTTCCGGTCCCGCGGACGTCGATAGTCAGTCGAAGAGGGTCCCAGCCGACCACGCTTTCGGCTTCGAGCAGGCGTTCGTCGAGCACGTCCAGGCCGGGAATTGTGCGGATCTCGTCACGCGTATCGGACAGGACTTCAAGAGTCTCGCCAAGCAGACGCTCCCCGTCGACGGCGGCCTGCCTGCGGGCGGCATCAAGCGAGCCGCAGAGCAGCGAGTTGGGGCTGGTCGACTCGGTCATCGAGATGCAGCGGTCGATGATCGACTCGTCAAACCGGTCGGTTGCCAGGTGGATCATCGCCGATTGGGTGAGGCTGCCGACGATCTTGTGGGTCGAGGAGATGACCAAGTCGGCGCCGCTGTCAATTGCGCAGGGCGGGAGGTCGGGATGGAACTTGAGGTGGGCACCCCAGGCTTCGTCCGCGACCAGGGGCACGCCGCGGCTGTGGGCGACCTCGGCCAGTGCCGGAATGTCAGCGCAGGCGCCAAAGTAGGTGGGGGAGACGACCACGGCGGCGGCAGCATCGGGGCAGCGATCGAGGGCTTCGGCCAGCGCATCGGGAGTCAGGCAGTGAGCGACCCCGAGATCCGGATCGAGTTCCGGGGCTGCGAAGGTCGGCTTGAGTCCGGCCATGATCATCCCGTCGATGACCGAAGAGTGGACGTTTCGCTGGACCACCAGTTCGCCCCCCATGTGGGCCACCGCGAGGCACATGGCCTGATTTCCCTGTGAGGCACCGTTGATCAGGAACCAGGTTCGCCTGGCTCCCCAGGCTTCGGCGGCTAGTTTCTGCGCTTCCTGGAACGGGTTTGAATCACCGACATCAATACCTTCGATCAGGGCGGGGACGTCGTCGGCGAGGCCGGTCTGGCCGGTCAGCAGGTGGAGCCGGGAATCGGCTCCGATTCCGCCCTGGTGGCCGGGAACGTTGAACCTCCCCGGATCGCTCTGGGCGAACTCGAGCAGGGCATCGACATAGGGGGTGCGATCCTGGTCGGAAGACATGTGACCGAGTCTAGTGAGGCGTGCCGGGTGATCCGAAGGTAGGCTCCGACCCGATGCGACTTCCGTGGATGAACAGGAATGGACTGCTGACCCTGCTGGTGGCCGGAGCGGCCACAGTCTTGCTCGCCAGCTGTGGCGGCGGTTCCGGCGAGGAAGACCAGACCAGGGATGACTACATCGCCGACGCGGACGCGATCTGCGCGCGGTTCAGCGCCGACTCCGAAACCCTAGAGCGGCAGTTCAACCAGTCGCTCAGGGACAGTGACCTCGAATCGGCCGCCCAGGAGTTCGAAGACCAGGCCACGGAAGTCTCCGCCATGCTCGACGAACTTGAAACTCTCACGCCACCGGTTGCCGACCAGGCCACGGTCGACCAGATCATTGCGCTCGGACGGCAGCGGGTGAGCAATGCCCAGGACGCGGCCGACGCGATCGCTTCGGGTGACAAGGACGCGATGATTGCCTCCGGGAAACAGGGTTCGGTGCTGGCCGGCGAGTACTTCCAGCTGGCCGACGGGTTCGGATTTGTCAGCTGCGGCAGTGGTGGTTCCGCCGATACCGCTGCGCCGGCAACCGAAGGCACCACCGGCACTACCGGCACGACTTCCTGATCGCCCGGCGACTCTTGGTCTTTCGGACCGGTCCCGGATATGCTCGAAACCCCGACCCGAATGGGAGAACAAATGAGTGTCAAGTCCACTTCCGGGCGCTTCGTCGTGCTCGGTGCCATCGTCCTCACCGGTGCGGCGCTGATCGCCGGTTGCGGTGGCGACTCGGATTCCGGTTCGATCACCAAGGAAGACTTCATCGCCCAGGCCGACCAGATCTGCGCCGAGATCAATGCCCAGGGTCAAGAACTGCAGCAGGATTTCCAGGAGGCGATGAATGCCGGAGACCTCGAAGCGGCAGCTGCCGTCTTTGAGGATCAGGCCGATGAAGTCAGCGCCGCGATCGACGAAGTCGAAGGACTCGGAGCTCCCGAAGGCGACGAGGAGACGGTCGACGAGTTCATTTCGCTGAGTCGCCAGGGCGTCGACAAGGTCAACGAAGCAGCCGAGGCGATTCGCAACGACGATCGCGCTGCGCTCGATGCGGCGGTGGCCGAAGGTGACGAACTTGACGCGCAGTCCGACGAGCTGGTTGACGCCTACGGCATGGTCGATTGCGGCAGCGCCGGCGACTCCGTCTAGTCAGCGGACCTGAGGGGAATCCGGTACCCCTGCGGATCAGCCGTAGGGGTACCACCAGTCCTTGATCTCGATCTCGGTGTCGATGTGAGCGTGTTTGGCCTCGCGGAAGGCGTCGAGGCCCTCGGTGCCGAGCTCGCGGCCGATCCCTGAATTCTTGAAGCCTCCGAAGGGTCCGGCGTCGTTGTCGGTCAGAGGGTCGTTGATCCAGACCGATCCGGCCCGCACCTCCTTCACGCAGCGGATTGCCCTCTTCAGGTCTCGTGTGTAGATGTTGGCGCCGAGGCCGAAGTCGAGTCCGTTGGCACGCGCGATCGCTTCGTCGAGATCTTTCACGGGCACGATCGGGGCGACCGGGCCGAAAGTCTCTTCCCGAAGCAGGTCGGCGTCGGCCGGAACCCCGGTCAGCACGCAGGGCTCGAGGAAGTGACCCTTCTCGAAACCGGCATTGCCGCCGCCGGTCAGGAGCTCGGCACCCGACGCGACCGCATCCTCGACCTGGCCCAGGGCCTTGCCGCGCTGGGTGGCGGAGACCATGGGCCCCATGTCGGTGGCCGAATCGAGCGGATCACCGATCACCAGTTTCTTCGTGTGTTCGACGAAAGCATTCACGTAGTCGTCGAAGACCGACTCCATGACATAGAAGCGCTCGGAGGAGGTGCAGACCTGGCCGGCGTTGAGGAAGGCAGCCCAGGCACCGCCTTCGGCCGCGACCTGCAGGCCGTCGGCGCCGATGTCGTCGCAGACGATGAAGGGGTCCTTGCCACCCATCTCCAGGTTGACCCGGGCATTTCTCGAGGCTGCGGCCACACCGACTTTCTGGCCGGTTGCGACCGAACCGGTGAAGGCGACGCAGTCGATCCCCGGATGCCCGGAGATTCCGGCGCCGATGTCACCGGCCCCGGCGATCAGGTTCACCGTACCGGCCGGCAGTTCGGAGAAGACTTCGGCGATCGCCAGCGTCGAGAGCGGGGTCAGCTCGGAAGGCTTGGCGACGATGGTGTTACCTGCGGCCAGCGCCGGAGCGACCTTCCAGACCAGCAGGAGCAGGGGGAAGTTCCAGGGCACGATGCAGCCGACCACGCCATGCGGCTCCTTGACCACGACCGAGAACTGCGAGGCCTCGATCGGCGGGATCACCCGGCCGATCTCGGAGCGGGCCACCTCGGCGTAGTAATCGAAGCAGGCGGCACACCACTCGACCTCGTCAGCCGATTCGGAAAGCGGCCGGCCGATCTCGGTGGTCATCAGCAGGGCCAGCTCGTCCGTCTTCGCGCGCAGGGCCGCAGCGATCCCGTGAAGCAGGGGAGCCCGGTCGACCGCCGGCATCGTCCCCCAGGAGGACTTCGCCCCGGTCGCCGCTTTCACCGCCAGGTCAAGCTGCTCGAGCGAGGCCGAACCAACCGTCGCAACGATCTCCTCGCTGACCGGATTCTCCACCTCGATCGGGTCACCAGCACCCTCAACGAACTCTCCACCAACAAACAACCGAGTCTCATATCCCATATCCCGAAATCTAAGGCCTGACGAGACTCCAAGGCGGGAACCGGGGTGTGCGTCCCGGGCCTTCGGGGGAGCGCAAAGCGCGACGGACCGGGAGGTACACCCCGGATCCCGCCGCCAGAGCTTGGGTCACACAGGCAAAGAAATAGCCGGCTTGTTGGCGACCTCTTCGGGCCGCATCGCCGCCGCCTTCTCGGCCCGCTTCTGCTGGATGATCACCGCCAGCATGGCGATCACGGTCACCGCGAAGAGCATGGTCGCGATCACGTTGACCTGGACCGGGATGCCGCGCTGGTTGGCACCGAAGATGTAAAGCGGGAAGGTCACTTCGGATCCGGAGTTGAAGTTCGAAATCACGAAGTCATCGATCGAGAGCGCGAAGGCGAGGAAGGCGGCCGAGAGCACTCCGGGGGCGATCAGCGGCAGCGTCACCTTGCGGAAGGTCGTGAAGGCATTCGCACCGAGGTCCGAGGCCGCCTCCTCGAGCCGGCGGTCGAAGCCGATCAGTCGCGACCGGACGACGATCACCACGAAACTGACCGAGAACATGATGTGGGCGATGAGCAGGGTCTGGAAACCGAGCTCGAACACGTTCAGGGTCAGGAAGAAGGAGAGCAGCGCGGCGCCGATAACAACTTCGGGAGTTGCCATGGGGATCACGATCAGCAGGTTCGCCGCCCGCCGGCCCATGAACTGGTAGCGAACCAGGGCGATCGCCAGCAGGGTGCCGAGGATCGTCGCCCCGATCGCCGTGAAGAAGGCCAGGCGGATGCTGAGCAGCAGGGAGTCGGTCAGCTCGGTGATCGCGAACGGCTTGGTCCAGTACTCGGTGGTGAAGCCGACCCACTCGAAGTTGAAACGGCCGGAGGGGTCGTTGAAGGAGAAGACCGCGATCACCAGGATCGGGATCAGCATGTAGGCGATCGCCAGCAGGCCGACGATCATCACGGCGTTTTCCCGGAGCCAGTGCCAGGCCTTCATCGTGCTTCCTCCTCTTCACCCATCAGCGCAGACGTTCCGGCGAACTTGATGTAGACCAGGAGCGCGACCAGGATGATTGCCATCAGGGTGAACGAGAGGGCGGCGGCTTCCGAGTAGTCGGTGACCACCAGGTACTTCGACTGGATCACGTTGCCGATCATCGACTGGCTGGTGCCGCCGAGGAAGGTCGCGTTCACGTAGTCACCGGCCGCCGGAATGAAGGTCAGCAGGATGCCGGCGATGATCCCGGGCATGGTCAGCGGCAGGGTGATCCTCCAGAAGGTCTGGAAGGTCGAGGCGTAGAGATCCTTGCCGGCTTCCAGCAAGCGCCGGTCGAGGCGCTCGAGGGCGGTGAAGAGGGGAAGCACCATGAAGGGCAGGAAGTTGTAGGTAAGACCGGCGATCACCGCGCCGCTGGTGGCAAGCACATGCCCCTGGGGTGCCAGCCCGAGGAACTCGATCACCGAGACGACCGGGCTGGAATCGTCGAGGATGGTCTTCCAGGCGATCGTCCGGATCAGGTAGGTGGTGAAGAACGGCGCCACCACTGCGAACAGCATCAGGTTCTTCCAGCGGCCCGCCTTGAAGGCGATCGCGTAAGCGAGCGGGTAGCCGATCAGCAGGCAGAAGAAGGTGGCCACTCCGGCGTACCAGAAGGACCGAATGAACTGCTCGCTGTACTGGGAGATCGCATCCGAGTAGTTGCTGAAGGCCCAGGTCAGTTCATACCCGGTCTGGACGGTGCCGGTCTTCAGCGAGAGTTCCCCCATGTAGTACATGGGGACCACGAAGAAGATGACCAGCCAGAGCAGACCCGGGGCCAGCAGCCAGTAGGGAATGGTGCGCTGACGGAAAGTCACCGTTTGGTTCTCGACTTTCGGTTTCTTTCCATCAGCGCGTTCCCGTGTTTCTCAGAGAGTGGTTCCGGGTCAGCCGAGCTTGGCGTCCTCGAAGGCCTGCTCGACCTCCTGGACCTCGGCCTCGTCACCGGGCGGTGACACCTGGGACCAGCAGTTGGCCGTGAACTCTTCCGAGGGGAAGATCAGCTCGTTGTTGGCGAGATCCGGATCCTTCTTCTCGAGGATCGGCTTCACGCCTTCAACCGGGGTGATGTAGTTCACGTACTCGGTGATCTTGGCCTGGACTTCCGGCTGGTAGACGTAGTCCATGAACTTGTAGGCCGCGGCCGGGTTCGGGGCGCCGACCGGGATCAACATGTTGTCCGACCAGAGCGAGCAACCCTGCTCCGGCTGGACGTACTGGATGTTCTCGTTGTCGGCCTGGGCCTGGATCGCGTCGCCGGACCAGCCGATCGCCGCCACGACGTTGCCGGCAGCCATGTCCTGGACATAGTCGTTGCCGGTCACGCGGCGAATCTGGCCGCTTGAGACGAGGTCACCGAACTTGTCGATGGTGCTCATCCAGTCCTCGGTGGTGGCTTCGGTCGGGTCGATGCCGTCGGCGGCCATCATCAGCGGGATGGTGTCGCGCATCTCGTCGAGCACGGTCACCTTGCCCTTGTACTTCGGATCCCACAGGTCGTTGACCGACTTGACGTCGGGGGCGAGGTCGGTCCGGACGACGAGGCCGGTCATGCCGGACTGCCACGGAACCGAGAACTTCCGGCCGGGGTCCCAGGACGGATCCCGCAGAGCCGGGATCAGGTTGTTCTCGACGTTGGCGATCTTCGATTTGTCCAGGTTCTGGATGTAGCCGAGCTTGTAGAGCTTTTCGGCCATCCAGTCGGTGACGACGATGATGTCGCGTCCACCCGAGTCACCCTGGCTGAGCAGCGGCTGCATCTTGCCGAAGAAGTCGGTGTTCGAGTTGACGTCCTCGGTGTAAGTCGTCTTGATCCCGGACTCGTTCTGGAAGTTCTTGATCGTGGCCCCGTCGATGTACAGCGGCCAGTTCGAGATCTTCAGCGAGCCCTGGGGGTCGCCGCCCTCGGCGGTCGTCACGTCGGAGTTGTCGGAACCGCTGAGTCCACCCCCTCCGCCGCCGCCACAGGCGACGAGGACCATCGAGGCTGCCAGAGCCAGTATGGCCACGATCAGAAGCCGGGTTCTTTTCATCTGCTTGCTACTCATCAGTTCACTCCTTCGGTGACGGTTTCGGTGGGCTTGGAGTCAGCTGCCGCCTTGTCCGCATCGGACTCGGCGACGAGGTGCATGTGTTCGGGCAGCCAGGAGAGGCGCACCCTGGCGCCGGCCCCGGGGAGGCTCTGGCGCTCTTCTTCGGAAACGTTCGGACAGAGGACTGTCATGCTCACGTCCTCGGCCACCCGGACCGCCATCTGGGTCGCCGTGCCGAGGTAGAGCGAACTCTCGACGACACCATCGACTCCGGGCTGATCGGTCGGTGAATTCTCCGGCAGGTCAACGTCGAGTTTCTCCGGGCGGACGACCGCGTAGCAGCGCTCGCCACTCGAGAACCTCGCCGCATCAGGCGTGGGAACAGAGGGTCCGTCTTCGATCCTGACTTCACCGGGTCCGGAAGCGACCGCCGGCATCAGGTTCGAAACTCCGATGAATCCGGCCACGAAGGTGGTCGTCGGCCGCTCATACACGGTCTCCGGGTCGTCGCATTGTTCGATCCTGCCCTCGTTCATGACCGCGATCCGGTCGCTCATGGTGAGCGCTTCTTCCTGATCGTGGGTCACGTAGACGAAGGTGATTCCGACGTCGCGCTGGATCTGCTTGAGCTGGACCTGAAGCCCCTTGCGGAGCTTGAGGTCGAGGGCGCCGAGCGGTTCGTCGAGCAGCAGCACCTTGGGCAGGTTGACCAGGGCCCGGGCGAGCGCGACGCGCTGCTGCTGGCCTCCGGAGAGCTGGTTCGGCTTGCGCTTGGCCTCGCGGCTCAGGCCGACCCTCTCGAGTTCGGTCGCAACACGGGTCTTGATTTCGTCCTTCGGGACCTTCTTGCGCTTGAGCCCGAAGCCGACGTTCTCTTCCAGCGTCATGTGGGGGAAGAGCGCGTAGGACTGGAAGACGGTGTTGGTCGGCCGCTTGAAGGCGGGCTGCCCGGCCACGTCGGTGCCGTCGATCAGCACCTTGCCGGTGGTCGGCTGTTCGAAGCCGGCGATCATCCTCAGGGTCGTCGTCTTGCCACAGCCGGAGGGGCCGAGCATGGTGAAGAACTCACCGTCGGCGATGTCGAGATCCATTTCTCGAACCGCCGTGAAATCACCGAACTGCTTGGTGACTCCCTCGAGGCGAACGCCCCCGCTCCCAGATCCTGAGGCTTTACCGGCTACATCCTCCGGCTGATCCGAAACCGGATCGGTCGGCGGTAGATCTGGCGAGCCTTCCATCAAACCCCTCTCTCAGGTGGACAGATCCGGGACCGGACAAGCCGCTCCCGGGGACTTCGGATTGAACCGTATGCGAAACCCGGGGGGTCCCGCAACCACGAATTGTCCAAATGAATCCCGCCTGGCAGTCCCGGTGTCCAATGCAATCGGGATTCCCGACCGCTATGAGCGGTTGTGCCGGCAGCGGAAAAAGGGTCTAGCCGGCGTCGCTTCCGGAAAGCGCAGCCGCGGGTTCGACCTTGCCGGTCAGCAGGTCCGGATCGGCGATCTCGCGGCGTCGCTTGAAGAACGGCTCCTCCTGATGGACGCGCCAGGCCATGAGCAGGATCACGCCGAGCAGAAGGAAGCCGACCCCGATGATCGCCGGCGGAGCGAATCCGAGCCAGGAGGCGCCGGTGTAGGAGTTGGCCGGGTCGGACCAGTCGACCAGCGACTTCACGAACAGGTAGGTCAGGAGGAGAGCGCCGATCACCGGAGCCACGCCGATGAAGAGCAGGTTCTTCGCCGACTTCAGCAGTTCACGCCGGTAGTAGAAGGCGCAGGCGTAGCCGGTCATTGCGTAGTAGAAGGCGATCATCAGGGAGAGCGCCGAGAGCGAGTCGAAGAGGAAGTTCTCGCTGATCAGCTTCGACGGCAGGTACCAGATGATCGCCAGGACACCGATCGTCACGGTCGAAACGACGGGGGTGAAGAAGCGGCCGGAAATCTCGCCCAGGGCGTGAGGCATCGCCTCGGCCCGGGCCATGGAAAGGGAGGTCCTCGAAGCCGGCAGGATCGTGGTCTGGGTCGAAGCGAGGGCCGACACCACCACCGAGAGCAGGACCAGCAGGCCGAGCGTGCCGCCGAGAATTTCCTTCGCGTAGGTAGCGAGGATCGCCGCGTCGTCATCGAACTGTTCGGCCCCGGAGATTCCGCCCCAGGCAACGATCGCGGTCGCCACCCCGAGGTAGGTGATCAGGAGCAGCGCGGTGGAGATGACCCCGGCGAGGCCGGGCTTGTCGGCGTCGCCTTCGGTTTCCTCGTTCAGGTTGACGGCGCTTTCCCAGCCCCAGTAGATGAAGACCGCGAGCAGCATCGCGCCCGAAAGTGCTCCGGCCGGGATCGCGAACGGGTTGAACCAGGAAAGCGAGGGGTCGATCGCCCCGCCGGGCGCATCGCCTCCCCAGACCTTGACCAGGGCGACCACGACGAAGAGCAGCAAGGGGACGATCTGGACAATCATCAGGGTCTTCTGCAGGTTGGCCGAGATCTCGGTTCCCCAGACGCAGACACCGGTCATGACGATCATCAGGATCACCGCGCCGGCCGTCACCGCGGCGGTGCTGTTCATCAGTCCGTCGGTCCCGATCAGGTCGAAGAAGCTGTAGACCGCGACATCGGCGAGCGACCCGACGACCAGGATCCCGGTCACGCAGATCGCCCAGCCGGTGATCCAGCCGGACTGCGGACCGATCGCCCGGGTGACCCAGGAGAAGCTGGTGCCGCAGTCCTGGTCGGCCTTGTTCATGTAGTAGAAGGCGGCGGCGATGAAGAACATCGGCACGAAGGCGACCAGCAGGGCGGCGGGTGCCTGCAGCCCGACCAGGACGACGATCGAACCGATCACCGCAGCCAGCGAGTAGGCGGGAGCGGTCGAGGCGAGGGCGATCGCCAGGCCGTCGGCGAAACTGATCGCGTCGGCCTTGAGGTGAGGCTCATCCCCCGAGTTGGGGACGTTGCGCTCCGGACGGGATGAACCCTCTGAACTCTCCATGGGAGAAACCTAATCCCAGGGGCGGCGTCTGCCTAGTCCGTTAGCCAAACGGAAGCCTGCGGAACACGCGAGGTCATGAGCCGGGCTCCGCTTTTTACGTTTCGTCCGCTTGCCTGTGTGACGACGCCGACATAAGGTTGGGCCACAACCCCAACTGGTCTTCCGGAAAAGGAGGCTCGCGTGTCAACCGTCACCCCGAGTCAGTCAGCAGTCGAAAATCTTCAGGAACAGGCCCGGCGCCACCTCTGGATGCATTTCTCCCGCATGGGCGGATACGACGATCAGCACGAGATCCCGATCATCACCCGCGGTGACGGCGCCTACGTCTACGACGCGCATGGCAAAAAGTACCTCGACGGCCTTTCCGGACTCTTCTGCGTGAACGCCGGTCACGGTCGCCCCGAACTGGCCGAGGCGGCAGCCCGCCAGTACGAGGAACTCGACTTCTTCGTGATCTGGAGCTACGCCCACCCCCGGGCGATCGAGCTGGCCTCGAAGATCGCCTCGATGACCCCCGGCGACCTCAACCGGGTCTTCTTCACCAGCGGCGGCGGTGAAGCGGTCGAGTCAGCCCTGAAGCTGGCCCGCAACTTTCACCTGATGCGGGGCAACGGCCGCAAGGTCAAGCACATCGCGCGCGAAGTCGCCTACCACGGCACCACCCTGGGTGCGCTTTCGGCGACCGGCGTCACCGACCTGCGTCAGCAGTTCGAGCCGCTCGCTCCGGGTGGCTGCCATGTACCGAACACCAACATCTACCGCTGGCCCGAAGATCGTGAACCGATCTGGGCCGCCGACGCGATCGAGGAAAGGATCCTCTTCGAAGGTCCGGACTCGGTTTCGGCCGTGATCCTCGAGCCGGTGCAGAACGCCGGTGGCTGCTTCGTTCCCCCGGATGGCTACTTCCAGCGCGTCCGCGAGATCTGCGACAAGTACGACGTGCTCCTGATCTCGGACGAGGTGATCTGCGCCTGGGGACGCCTCGGCCACTACTTCGGCTGCGATCGCTTCGGTTACCAGCCGGACATCATCACTTCGGCCAAGGCCCTCACCTCCTCCTACGTTCCGATGGGCGCGATGATCGCTTCCGACCGGGTCGCGGAACCGTTCATGGAGGGCAGCGCCTCCTTCGCCCACGGCTTCACCTTCGCCGGGCACCCGATCGCCTCGGCTGTGGCTCTCGCCAACATCGAGATCTTCGAGCGCGAGGACCTCTGCGGCCATGTCCTGGCCAAGGAAGGCGAGTTCCGCGGGATGCTCGAGTCGCTGCGCGACATCCCGATCGTCGGCGATGTTCGCGGTGCCGGCTACTTCCAGGCGATCGAACTGGTCAAGGACCAGGAAACCAAGGAGAGCTTCAATGACGAGGAGTCGGAGAAGCTGCTGCGCGGGTTCCTCTCCGGTGCTCTCTATGAGCGTGGCCTGATCTGCCGGGCCGACGATCGTGGCGACCCGGTGATCCAGTTTTCGCCACCCCTGATCTGCGACACCGAGCAGTTCGAAGAGATGCACGACGTCCTCAGGCCGGTGCTCACCGAAGCCGCGGCGATGATGAGGAACTGACCCGGACCCCGTGCCGGACCCCACCCCCCACCAGAGAGGACGAGGCAAGACATGAAGGTCGGCGTCATCAAGGAGATCAAGCAGGACGAGTACCGGGTGGCGATCACGCCGGCCGGCGTGCGCGAGTTCGTCGAGCACGGCCATGAGGTCCTGATCCAGGACGGGGCCGGCGAAGGCTCGGCAATCCCGAACACTTCCTATGAAGCACAGGGCGCGCGGATTCTGCCCGACGCTGCGGCCGTCTTCGAGGCGGCCGAGATGATCCTGCATGTAAAGGAGCTGCAGGCCTCTGAGATCGAGATGCTGAAGCCCGGGCATCTGCTTTTCACCTACCTCCACCTGGCTCCCGATCCCGAGCAGACCGCCGGGCTGATGAAGTCCGGCTCGACCTGCGTCGCCTACGAAACGGTCGAGGACGCTCAGGGTCGCCTGCCGCTGCTCGCCCCGATGAGCGAGATCGCCGGCCGGATCGCCACCCAGGCCGGCGCTTTCATGCTGGAGAAGCCGCTCGGCGGCCGCGGGGTGCTGCTCGGCGGCGTTCCCGGTGTCGCCGCCGCCAACGTAGTTGTGATCGGTGGTGGTGTGGTCGGAACCAACGCCGCCTTCATCGCGATGGGAATGGCGGCGGATGTGTTCATCCTCGACCGGTCGATCGACCGGCTTCGCGAGCTCGACATGCATTACGCCCGCGAAGCCTCGACCGTGTACTCGACCACCCTGGCGGTGGAAGAACTGCTGCCCAAGGCCGATCTGGTGATCGGTGCTGTCCTGGTTCACGGCGCCCGCGCTCCCTGGGTCGTCAACCGCGAGCAACTCAAGCTGATGAAGCCCGGGGCGGTCCTCGTCGACGTTGCGATCGACCAGGGCGGCTGCTTCGAGACATCGCGCCCGACCACCCACCGGGATCCGACCTACGAGGTCGACGGAATCATTCATTACTGCGTGGCGAACATGCCGGGCGCGGTGCCGATCACCTCGACCCAGGCGCTCACCAACGCAACGTTGCCCTATGCCCTTGCCCTTGCCGACAACGGAATTCAGGCGGCGGTCCAGCGCGATCCGGGGCTTCGGCCCGGGGTCAATGTGGCGGCCGGCAAGGTGACCCACGAAGGAGTGGCCGAAGGCACCGGCCAGCAGTACGTGCCAGTCGAAGAAGCACTCGGCTGGGTCTGAACAGACCCGCCGGACCAGTCAGTCAAACGAGGTTGCCGAGTGGCGCGGCCACGCGGCAGGAGGAGCGAGATGGCAATCACGGAGAAGCTGCGGCTTCAGAACATGATCAATGGCGAGTTCGTCGACCCGGTCGACGGCGGCTCGGAGGAAGTGATCAACCCGTCGACCGGCGAGGTGATTGCCGAGTCCCCGCTCTCGGGGGCTGAGGACGTGAATCGTGCCGTCGCAGCGGCCAAGGCCGCCTTCGAGAACGGCTGGGCGACCTCGACCCCGCGGGAACGATCCGACCGCCTGCTGGCCCTGGCCGACGCGATCATCGAGAACGGCGATGAACTGACCGACCTCGAGTCGGCCGATGCGGGCAAGCCCCGACAGGCCTTCATCGACGAGGAACTCGACACCACCGCCGACCACATTCGTTACTTCGCGACCGCTGCCCGGAACCTCGAGGGCAAGGCGGCGATGGAGTATCTGGAAGGCCACACCTCGTTCATCCGGCGCGAGCCGGTCGGTCCGGTCGCCCAGATCACGCCATGGAATTATCCGCTGATGATGGCGGCCTGGAAGCTCGGGCCGGCCCTCGCGACGGGCAACACTCTGGTCCTGAAGCCGGCCGAGTCGACCCCGGTCTCGACTCTTCACACGCTGGCCCGGATCTGCGCCGAGATCTTCCCGCCCGGCGTGACCAACTTCATCGGCGGTCACGGTGATCCGGCCGGTTCGACCCTGGTCACCCACCCGGACATCAAGATGGTCTCACTGACCGGTTCGATCGGCACCGGCAAGTGGATCGCCAAGGCCGCCGCCGATTCGCTCAAGCGCGTCCACCTCGAACTCGGTGGCAAGGCCCCGGTGATCATCTTTGATGACGCCGACCTCGAGACCGTCTACGAGACGATCGCCGGTACCGCGCTCTTCAACGCCGGCCAGGACTGCACGGCGGCGACCCGCATCCTCGCCGGCCCGAAGGTCTATGACGAAGTGGTCAACGGTCTCGCCAACGAGGCGAAGGGCTACGTAATGGGGGACCTCGACGCGGCCGAGACCACCCTCGGCCCCGTCAACTCGGCCAAACAGCTCGAGCATGTGACCGGGCTGATTGAGCGGGCACCGTCGCACGCGCAACTGGTGACCGGCGGCAAACAGGCGGACCTGCCCGGCTTCTTCGTCGAACCGACCGTGATCGCCGACCTCCGGCAGGAAGACGAACTGATTCAGAACGAGATCTTCGGCCCCGCAATGACCGTCCAGCGCTTCACCGACGAGGAAGAGGCGATCAGGTGGGCCAACGGCACCAAGTACGGCCTTGCCTCGTCGGTCTGGACCCGGGACGTCGGCCGGGCGATGCGGGTGACCAATGCTCTCCGCTTCGGTGCCGTCTGGGTGAACGACCACATCCTGATGGCGGTCGAGATGCCTCACGGCGGATACAACGAGTCCGGCTACGGCAAGGACATGTCGATGTACTCGCTCGAGGACTACACCCAGATCAAGCACGTGATGATCAACAACGAGTAGCCCCCGGCGAGTTCCGGAAAAGTCAAGCGATTTCCATGCATATTGCATGACAATCCGGCCTTGATCGGATCTGCGGCTCAGATTGATCTACGGCTCAGGCCCAGGCGCCGCGCTTGCCGGCGTTGGCAAGTGCCTTCAGGATGGTTGCGACTACGTAGTCTGGCCGGTACTTGAGCATTCGGTAGGTGAACCGCAGGATCGTCCACCCGGCGGCGCGCAAGTCATTGTCAGCTTCCCGGTCGCGTTCGAATGAGCCGTGGCCCTGGTGGAATTCATAACCGTCGGTTTCGACGATCAGCCAGTAGCCTGGCCAACGAAAGTCCACAAGGTGCCCTTCGGCATCCCGGTTTACGATCGGCTTCGGGATGTCGTCTCTTTGAGTGAGGCTCTTCAAGAGGGTTTCCAGCAATGACCGGACTTCCTTGATGTCAGGCAGGCGGGAGTCCACAGCCTGCCTGAATGCTTCACCGCCTCGAAGGCCCCGACTCAGAGTCAGGCATTGCTCGAGCTGCCGGTCGCTCAGGCCATTTACCCGGTCTGCTTCCCAGAACATGTATTGAAATGTCTCGCTTTTCAGATCCCCGGCCAACTGCAGCAACAGAGGTTCGATCCGGAGGATCGGAATTCCCAACTGGCGGGTGACATGTTCATCCCGCAGCCACCCGCAACGCCGGATCTCGAGCTGGGCCCGGCGGTTGTGTCCTTGAGCCTTGATCGACATGGTTCTGCGGGCCCCTCCGTCTGTCGGTCGCAGGACGGTAACCGGCGACTCGTGCCGCTTCTCGAATCCCCAGGCCTTCGCTGCGGCGTGACCGGCGAGTACGGAACCTTCCCCTGCTGCGAGTACGCAGGCCGACCAAACCCCGGCTTCGGATAGCTCGGGCCGCCCGACGCTATACGCGGTTCGGATTGCCGGGTAAAGGAACTCGCGTCGAATCGCCCCGTCTATTGATCCGCCGGGTATGCCTGCCCGCAGCAATTGCTGACGCGAAACAGCGCCATGCTGCTTCTTGGCGAACTCGACGCAGGTCGATCGCAGCCGGGAGGTGCACGTACTTGCCATGCCTCGATGCTGACCGAGAAAAGCTCACACGTGGCTCGACAACTGCAACTATTCTGAAACGCGTTGAGCCTTGGTTGATGGAGAAAGTCGGTCCCGCCGGCTGGCAGGCTCCGGTTGGTCCGGAACCCGGATTTTCATGCACTATGCATGACGAATCGGAACGTCAGGATCGCTCTCTCGGGAGATCGGGCTTTTCATGCACTATGCATGACGATCCCGGACTCAGCACCGTCATTCCGGACTCGCCGGGCTGTCAGTTGCCGTCCTTCAGGGAGACGATGCCGCCGATTACTCCGACGTAGGCCGTGCCGTCCGGCCCGAGGCCGAGGCCGGAGTAGTTGTTGTTGAAGAAGAAGCCGGAGCCGGCGTACTTGTTCCAGGCCGTCTTGCCGGTCTTGAAGTCGATCGCCGACCAGTAGTAGCCCTGCGAACCACTCGGATCGGGCGGACGGGTGTAGGCGTAGATCAGTCCCGTCTTCGAGGACATCTTCGGGACGACCGAGGGGGCCCGCTCGGTCCGGTTGGTCCAGACCTTGGTGCAGCCCTTGCCGTCCTTGCGGACGTCCACCCGGGCGAAGCCGGCCTTCGTCACGACCTTGTTCGCGTCCGGCGCGAAGATGTCGGTGTAGCCGTAGTTGTTCTCGACGATGATCGAACGACCAGTGGTGATCAGCGAATTTTCGGTCGCGCTGCCGTTACGGCTGAAGACCGGGACCTCGCAGACCTTGCGCTTCTTGCCCTTGAGCTTGTCTGCGGTCCGGTAGACCACGATGTTCTCCGGGTTGGCGTTGTCAACGATCGTGACGTAGCCGCCGCTGAGGATGTCGGGCGTGGTTCCGGTCCCGGCGTCGGCCTGGCCCGGCTTGATCTTGCCGTCGTTTCTGTACTTGACCTTCCACTTCACGGTCGGCTTGCCGTTCTTCTGCTTGCCGAGCTTGTAGAGCCGCTTGCTGGTCACCACGTAGATCGCCCCGCGGTCCACGGTGAAGGAGTTCTGGATTCCCTCGTTCAGGCGAAGCACGCGGATCAGGCCGGTCTTCGTGTTCAGGGTTCCAACCTCGCCGGTCTGCTTGACCACGAACCAGATCAGCCCCTGAAAGTCAGGCAGGGCGGAGTTCATCCGTTCGGTCTCCGGATCGACGACCGAGGTCAGGTCGTAGTCCTTGACCAGCTGGAACTCGGAACCATCCGGTGTCTGGCCGAGTACGAAGATGTGGTTGGTCCGGGTCGGGATGACCAGTTGATCCCGGTTGTTCAGGAAGAAGTAGCCGCCGGCCGAAAAGTTCTGGTACGCCGGGGAGTTACCGACCGGGTCCGTGTTGGGAAGGTCGAAGGTGTCGAGCACCGCGAGCGTGTCCGGATCGATGATCCGGGCCTGGGGCGCGGCAACCGTGGATACGCAGACCGTGACGATGCGACCCCGGCTGTCGAAGGCGATCGTCGAGCAGATCCCGTTCGCGGCGGCACCGGAATTGGTAACCAGGTTCCTGCCCAGCGGTCCCGGCCAGCTGTAGGTGCCGGTCATCCAGGTGTCGTTGTGGATGTTGCTCTTCTGGTTCTTTGCCATGAACGGGTTCTGCGGGGCCTTCGTGGCGCTCTTGATCGGTGAGGCCTTGAACGCCTTGCCCGAGAAATCGGGCAGCGAAGGAGCGGGTGCCGCCGAGTTGATCGGAGCGGCGAATGCCGACGGTGCCGCAGCCAGCGCGGCCAGCGCGAACGCCGCCACCATCAGGGGGAGACGCCGGGAAACCAGATTCCGAATTCGGGAGTTCAAGAGCAGACCTTCTTCGTTTTCGACCGGCTGACCAGTAGCCGGTGCTTGGCAATGTTCAGGCGCCGCTTTGCCGCAATGACGCGGTTGCGATTCCCCGTCCTCCGCGCGGCCATCAAGGCCCGCGAACTCGACTTTACCCGCTGGCGGGCGCCGTTTCGAGCATCCTCAGCCGCTTCACAGCCGAGCGGACGGGCACCCGAACCGATCACGCTCAAGCCCGTGTAGGTGGCGGGAAACCCGTCCTCGGCCTCGATGAACGCGACCTCCTGCTGGATCCGGTCGCTCATCCGGCGATCGGCGACCCTCGCGTAGATGCCCGGAAACTTCGGGAGCGCGCAGCCCCGGCCGGTACTGATCAAGCCGACCAGCCGGCGAACACCGCGGTCAGCGGTCACGCTGAGCGGCCCGCCGCTGTCGCCCCGGCAGGCGTCCCTGCCCCCGGTGAGGTAGCCGGCGCAGAGCATCGAGGCGTTCTTGAAGAGCGAGCCGTAATGGCTGCAGTCGGAGTCGGCGAGGATCGGAATGCGAGCCTGCTGGAGTTCGGTTGCCCCGTTGCCTCCGTCCTTCAGCAGCCCGAAGCCGGAAATGACCGCGTTGCGGCCGGTTTCCCAGAGCGCCCGTTCGCTCGGTCCGGCGATCTTCAGGGTCGGGGCGGAGGCAGGACTGTTCAGGGAGATGTACCCCCAGTCGAAGGTCTCGGTCTCCGGGTTGTAGCTCTGGTTCACCCGGGCGACCCGCCAGTCGAGTTCCTCACCGCCCGAGTTCAGCCGGGTCCTTCCGGTGAAGGCCCGGAACCTGATCGACTCGTTGTCCTCGAAGTACTCGCCGTCTTCATCGACCAGGCAGTGGGCGGCGGTGAGAACGATCATCGGGTGAATCAGGACCCCGCCACAGAACTGATTGCCGTTGGCGGTGATCAGAACCTGCCAGGGAAACCGGGATGCCCTGGTGTCGGTTCCGCCCACCACATAGGGAGTTGCCGCCTGGCCGGAGAACTGCTTCACCGGATCGGGGCCGTTGGCGGAGGCCGGAGTCGCGCAGGCGAGGGCGGCCGCGAGCCCGATAAGGGTCGCGGAAGTGATCGCAAGGATCCTTCTCTTCAGGCCGATCTCCCGTTCCACTCCAACTACAACCCGGCTAGAGGCCAAAGGTCTTGCCGATGATGTCTTTCATGATCTCGTCGGTGCCGCCACCGATCGGTCCGAGCCGGGCATCCCGGAGGGCCCGCTCGATCCCGTACTCCTTCATGTACCCGTAACCGCCGTGGATCTGGAGGGCCTCGTCGGCCACTTCGACCAGGGCCCGCTGGGTCATCAGTTTGGTCATCGACACCTCCCGGATCACCTGCTCGCCTTCGTTGAACCGGCGCAGGGTGTCGTAGGTCAGGGTCTTGGAGGCGGCCGCCGTGGTGGCCATCTCGGCGATCTTGTGGCGGATCGCCTGGAAGGAACCGATCGATCGGCCGAAGGCCTGCCGCTCGTTCGCATAGGCCAGCGAAGCGTCGATCAGGCCGTCCATCGCGCCGACCGCACCGATCGCCATCAGGAGCCGCTCCCAGGCGAAGTTGGCCATGATCAGCCGGAAGCCCTCGTTCTCCTCGCCGAGCAGATGCTCCTCGGGGACTTCGACGTCGGTGAACGAGATCTCGCCGGTGTCAGATGCGTGCCAGCCGAGCTTCTCCAGCTTCGACACGACCTCGTAGCCGGGCGAATCGGTCTCGATGACCAGGAACGAGATCCCGCCGTGGCCGCCTTCCTCGGTGGTCTTCACCGCACAGACCAGGAAGTCGGCCCGGACCCCGTTGGTGATGAAGGTCTTGGAACCGTTGACCACGTAGCCGCCATCAACCTTGCGGGCAAAAGTCCGGATCGAGGCGACATCGGAGCCGGCACCCGGTTCGGTGATTCCGAGCGCGCCGATCTTCTCGCCCCGGATGCCCGGCACGAGCCAGCGCTGCTTCTGCCACTCGTTGCCGAATTTGAAGATCGGGGGCATGGCGATCGAGGCGTGGGCATTGATCCCGGCTGCGACTCCCCCGGATGCTCCGCGCCGGGAAAGTTCCTCGACCCAGATCGCATCATGGAGATAGCTGCCGCCCTGGCCGCCGTACTCCTCGGGGAACTTCAGGCCGAGAAAGCCGAGTTCGCCGCAACGGTCGAAGAGCTCACGGGGAAAGAGGCGGGCGTCCTCCCACTCATCCACGTGCGGGGCGATCTCGTTGGTCACGAATCGGCCGACCGACTCCCTCAGCTCTTCGTGTTCGCGATCGAAGGGTGGCGGGATCGAGGGACCCGATCCGTTTGCCTCACTCATCGATCGAGCTCATGTTGGCGTAGCGCTCGCCCTGCGGCCGGGGCAGCGCGTCGAGGTCGGCCAGCTCCGCGTCGCTGAGGACGATCTCCGCGGAGGCGGCATTCTCTTCGAGCCGGGTCACCTTCTTGGTTCCGGGGATCGGTACGAAGTCGTCGGACTGGGCAAGGACCCAGGCGATCGCCAGCTGGGCCGGGCTGACTTCATGCTTGCCGGCGATCTCCTCGATCTTCTCGACGATCGCCAGGTTTGCCGCCATGTTCTCCTCGCTCATCCGGGGGTCGTGTTCGCGGAAGTCTCCGCTGCCGAAATCGGCGCCGGACCGGAACCGCCCGGTCAGAAACCCGCGACCGAGCGGGGAGTAGGGGACAAAGCCGATCCCGAGCTCCTTCAGGGTCGGGATCACTTTCTCGGTGGCTCCCCGTTCGAAAAGCGAGAACTCGGTCTGAAGCGCCGAGATGGGATGGACCGAGTTCGCCTTGCGGATGTTTTCGGCCGATGCTTCGGAAAGCCCGAGGTACCGCACCTTGCCGGCTTCGACCAGTTCGGCCATCGCCCCGACCGTCTCTTCGATCGGCACGGTCTTGTCGACCCGGTGCTGGTAGTAGAGGTCGATGTGATCGACCCCCAGCCGCTTGAGCGAGCCGTCGATCGACTCGCGCACGTACTCGGGCCTGCCGTTCACGTGCCGGTCGCGGGGGTCGTCGCCCCTGACGATGCCGAACTTGGTCGCAAGGACGACCTTGTCGCGACGGTCGGCAATCGCCCTGCCGACCAGTTCCTCGTTGGTCCAGGGCCCGTACATGTCGGCCGTGTCGAGGAAGTTCACCCCGATCTCCAGGGCCCGGTGGATCGTGGCGATCGATTCCGACTCCTCGCCGTCACCGTAGAACTCGGACATTCCCATGCAGCCCAGCCCGATCGCGGAAACTTCGAGACCTTCTCTGCCCAGCTTGCGGTTCTCCATCGGCCGATCATAGAACCGCAACCGTCTTGCCCGGCGGCCAGATGCGGCTTAAAGACGAAACGCCCCGGCGGGGCGTTTCGGGTGAATCTGCTGTGTCGGCGTACTAGAAGCCGTTGGGGTGCCTGGGACTGAACCCGCGCGACGACCGGATCGAGGTGCTCCAGCGGTTGCCACCGGTGGAGCTCATGTTCGAGGTGTCGAAAGAGAGACCGGCGATGACCATGTACATGTGGCCACCGTTCGCGTAAGTCGTGATCCACTTGCCGAGCCCGGGGCGCTGCCAGCGCATGAAGCTGCCGGAAGGCATCGGGTAGCGGAGCAGGCCGGCGGCGCGGAGCGCGTAGCTGACCGAACCCGAGCAGTCATACCCGCGGTCGAGCTTGCGGCTGATCCCGTGTCCTCCGCCGTACACGTACGGCTTGAGGCGGATCTTGTTGGCGGCTTCGATCGCCTTCTTGACTGCGGCGGGGGCCGAGCTGGGGGCGTAGGCGATGCCGCGGATCAGGCGGGCCTTCTTGACCGGCTTGCAGTCGGCCGGGGCGAGGGTGAGACCACCACTCGAGGCGTCCTTGCAGCCATTGGCCTGAGCCGGCGAGGCAAAGGCGGAAAGCGAGATGAAGGTCAGTGCTGCCAGTACGGCGGCGAAAGAGATTGCCCTGAGGGCGTTAACACTGCGAAACGACTGAATTGTGCGCGACGGGTAGATACCGAACTCCTTGGTCGGCCTACGGGGTTAGCTGTCGGGCTGGCGCTTTAGGAGCCGCGCCCCCACCTGATTCAGTGGGTTCGCCCCAGAAACTTGGTTCCCCCGCTCCCGGTCACAGAGTGATTCGGGATTCGGCGTCTTCGGTTATGAACTTGCGAGATAATAGACGATCTGCATGTCATTCGCTAACAAACCCCCCGATCCCTTTGTTTATCCCTGCAATTTCCGAAAACATGGGGTACACGGATTTCCGCGTCGCAAGCGGACTTTGGGCAGGCTAAGGCCAATCCCGGTGGTAGGTTTGACTGGTGGAAATTGCCGACAAGAAGGTGCTTCTCACCGGTGCGACCGGAGGTATCGGCCGCTCGATTGCCGGCATGCTCGCGGCAGCCGGCGGCAAGCTGACCCTTTCCGGCCGCTCGTCCGAGGCGCTTGAGGATCTGGCCTCGACCCTTCCGGGCCAAGGCCACGCAGTACTCGCCGCAGATCTCGGCCAGCCCGGCGCCGCGCTTGAACTGGCTGCCGGGGCCGGCGAAGTGGACATCCTGGTCGCCAATGCCGCTCTGCCAAGTACCGGCCGCATCACCGATTTGACCGACGAACAGGTCGCCCGGATGCTCAGGATCAATCTCGAGGCACCGATCCTGCTCGCCCAGGCCCTCCTGCCCGGCATGCTGGAGCGCGGCCAGGGCAAGCTGATCATGATCGGCTCGCTGGCGGGCAAGGCGGGCAGCCCCAGGTCTTCCATCTACAACGCGACCAAGTTCGGCTTGCGCGGATTCGTCTTCGGTCTTGCCGCCGACCTGGCCGGGTCTCCGGTCGGCACGACCCTGGTCGCCCCCGGCTTCGTTCGCGAGGCCGGCATGTTCGCCGACTCCGGTGCCGATGCTCCTCCCGGCCTGGGTACGACAACCCCCGAGAAGGTCGCCGACGCGGTCCTCAAGGCGGTCGATTCGAACCGGGTCGAGATCGCGGTCGCACCGATCGTCCAGCGCACCATGGCCCACGTCGGCCTGATGAGTCCCCACATTTCCCATCGGGTCCAGTCCGGGTCGGCCGGCCAGAACGCCGCCGACTCGCTGGCCCAGGGCCAGACAGACAAACGTTGACCCTCACCCACTCACACAAGAGAAGAGAACCATGAGCAGCAATTCATTCGGCAGCAAGGACACAATCGAAGTAGGCGGCAGGAGCTACGAGATCCACCGTCTCGACGCTCTCCAGGCGAAGTACGACATCGCCCGCCTGCCGTACTCGATCAAGGTCCTGCTCGAAAACGTGCTGCGGCTCGAAGACGGGGTTTCGGTCAGCGCCGCCGACGTCGAGGCGATCGCCTCCTGGAACGCCAAGGCGGAGCCGGCCGACGAGATTCCGTACCAGCCGGCCCGGGTCCTGATGCAGGATTTCACCGGCGTTCCGGCCGTGGTCGACCTGGCCGCGATGCGCGACGCGATGGCCGACATCGGCGGCGACGTTTCGAAGATCAATCCCCTGGTCGATGTCGACCTGGTGATCGACCACTCGGTTCAGGTCGATGCCTTCGGCAACGGCATGGCTTTCCAGGTCAACGCCGAGAAGGAGTTCGAGCGGAACCTGGAGCGGTACGAGTTCCTCAAGTGGGGCCAGGGCGCCTTCAACAACTTCCGGGTGGTTCCGCCGGCAACCGGCATCTGCCACCAGGTCAACCTGGAGTACATCGCCCAGGTTGTTTACAGCCGCGAGACCGACGGGGTACTCCAGGCCTATCCGGACACCCTGGTCGGCACCGACTCGCACACCACCATGGTCAACGGTCTCGGTGTGCTGGGCTGGGGAGTCGGCGGCATCGAGGCCGAGGCCGCGATGCTGGGCCAGCCCGTCTCGATGCTGCTGCCGCAGGTGATCGGGTTCAAGCTCCACGGCAAGCTCCCGGCCGCGGCGACCGCGACCGACCTGGTGCTGACCGTGACCGAGATGCTGCGCGAGCGCGGGGTGGTTGGCAAGTTCGTCGAGTTCTTTGGGGCCGGCCTTTCCAACCTGCCTCTGGTTGACCGCGCGACGATCGGCAACATGTCTCCGGAGTTCGGCTCGACCTGCGCGATCTTCCCGCCCGATGCCGAGACCCTCCGTTACCTGGAGCTGACCGGCCGTCCGACCGAGACCATCGAGCTGGTCGACGCCTACTCCCGCCTCCAGGGCACCTTCCACACCGCCGATTCCGAAGACCCGGTCTTCAGCGACACCCTCGAGCTGGAACTCGACTCGGTGGTTCCTTCGATCGCCGGCCCGAAGCGTCCCCAGGACCGGGTTTCCCTGGTCAACGCCAAGCCCGCTTTCCTCGAGGCTCTCAAGGAGTTCGACGAGGATGCCGCCGAGCAGCTCAGCCCGCTGGACGAGGCCCTGGCCGAGTCCTTCCCCGCTTCCGACCCGCCGGCCGAGGACGAGTCGAACGAGCTCGGCAAGCCGGCCGGCCAGCCGGTCGCCGTCGAGACCGAACGCTGCAGCGAGGACAAGGTCGGGGTCACCCTCGAGGACGGCACTTCCTTCGATCTCGACCACGGCCGGATCGTGATCGCCGCGATCACCTCCTGCACCAACACCTCGAACCCGTATGTGATGGTCGGTGCCGGGCTGCTCGCCAGGAACGCCCTGGCCAAGGGCCTTTCCCGCAAGCCCTGGGTCAAGACCTCGCTGGCGCCGGGCTCGACCGTGGTCACCGACTACCTCGATCAGGCCGGCCTGACCCAGTATCTGGACGAGCTTCAGTTCAACCTGGTCGGTTACGGCTGCACGACCTGCATCGGCAACTCCGGTCCGCTCGCCCCCGAGATCTCGGCGGCGATCGACGAGAAGGATCTGGTCGTCTGCTCGGTCCTTTCCGGCAACCGCAACTTCGAGGGCAGGATCAGCCAGGACGTCAAGGCGAACTACCTCGCCTCGCCGCCGCTGGTCGTCGCCTACGCGCTGGCCGGCCGGATGGACATCGACATCCAGACCGATCCGCTCGGCGAGGACCAGGACGGAAACCCGGTTTACCTCGACGACATCTGGCCCGACCCGGCCGAGGTCGCCCAGGTGGTCGGTGCCTCGATCCGCCGCGACATGTTCGAGAAGAACTACGGCGACGTGTTCAAGGGTGACGAGAACTGGCAGGCGGTCAAGGTGCCCGAAGGCGAGCGTTACACCTGGCCCGCTTCGACCTACGTCCGCAAGCCCACCTTCTTCGAGGACCTGCCGGCCGACCCGCCCGGTCTCGAGCCGGTCCGGGGCGCCCGGGTGCTGGCCAAGCTGGGCGACTCGATCACCACCGATCACATCTCCCCGGCAGGCGCGATCAAGAAGGACAGCCCGGCCGGTGCCTGGCTGATCGAACAGGGAGTCGGCCCGGCCGACTTCAACTCCTACGGTTCCCGCCGCGGCAACTACGAGGTGATGGTCCGCGGCACCTTCGCCAACATCCGGCTGCGCAACCAGCTGGTCGAGCGCTCCGGTGGCTACACGCAGCATTTCCCGACCGGGGTCGAGACCTCGATCTTCGAGGCCGCCCGGCTCTACGCGGACGAGGGCGTGCCGTTGGTCGTCCTGGCCGGCAAGGAGTACGGCTCCGGTTCATCCCGCGACTGGGCCGCGAAGGGCACCCGCCTGCTCGGCGTCCGGGCGGTCATCGCCGAGAGCTACGAGAGGATCCACCGCTCGAACCTGATCGGCATGGGCGTCGTCCCGCTCCAGTACCCGGAGGGCGAATCGACCGATTCACTCGGCCTGACCGGTGAGGAGGTGATCACGATCGGTGATCTCCAGGGAGGCGAAGCGAAGACGGTCGAGGTGACCGCCGAGCGCGAAGGAGCCGAACTGGTCACCTTCACTGCCACGGTCCGGCTCGACACCCCGAACGAGATCCGCTACATCAACAACGACGGAATCCTGCAGACCGTCCTCCGCGACCTGAACAAATAGTCGGCGAGCTTCGATCCGGTTCAGGTTTCGGTACGCAGGAGGATGGCCCGGTCCTTGCCCCTGGTCAGGGTGAGTACCGGGCCGGCGATCCAGGCCCGTGCACCCTTTCCAAGCAGGCCACCCACCCAGCCGTCGTTGTACGGGAAGCACATCATCGCGGTCGAGTAGATATCACCGATCCACTTGACCAGCCCGTTTCGGACCGAGTACTCGCCGCCCATTGAGTTGCAGCCGATCGAAGCGAGCATCAGCGGGCCCTCGACCTGGCGGCCCTGATCGTCCTCTCTCGGCAGGGGGCCGGTGGTGAAGCTGAGGTACATCTTGTTCCATTTCACCTTCACGCCACGGATCACGACCGACCGGAAGGACTTGCCGTCGAGGGATTCCATGGTCGCCGGCTTGCCGGGGAGATCCCGGACCAGGATCAGCTTCACCCCTTCCGCTGGCCGGGAGAGAACCAGGCGGTTCCCGAACTTGCGGATCGTGAAGCCCTTTTCCAATAGACCGGAAATGCCCGGATCGGGATTGACGACGCACCCCACGTCCGTTCCTGTGAATCCGCCGTAGGCGATCAGACGGCCGCCGCTGATCCGGAATCGGGATCCGTTCGCGTTGCAGCCGGCGCTGAACAGAAGGGTGGGGGCCGAATCCTGCTCCGGGTTCCCGGAATGCTCGAAGAACTCGACCCTGAGGCTTCGGGCGCCGACTTGCGCGAGTCCCTTGGTCAGGACCGAACGAAAGTCCTTGCCGATCAGGGATTCGACCTCGGGAATCTGGCCCGAAGCCGGCCTGGCGGTAGCGGCTCCAGGGTTCAAGATCAGCATCAGTCCGACCACCAAAGCCCCAAGTACCGAAACAACTCTCGAAAACAGCCTCATGCCGGAACTACGCTAACAACACCGAACCCGTCACACAAACCCGGGCTGGTTCAGTTCGGGATTTCCTGCAGGACGATCTCCACGCCGTCCTTGCGCAGGACGAGGTCGGTGCCGTCGAGACCGATTTCCGGTTCGCCTTTGAGGAAGCGGTACAGCCACATTTCCTGTGACCCTTCGCAGAGCGCGAGGGTCGAGATGACGTCCTTCCAGAAAAAGATGCCGTCCTCGATCGCGTACTCGCCGCCCCAGAAGTTGCAGTCGAGTTGGAAACCAAAGCCCGGGCCGATCACCTGTTTGCCCTCGTCGTCCTTTCGCTGTAGCGGGCCGGTCCAGAACCCGACCTTGAGCGGGGCGCCCAGGTCATGTCCGGTGATGCCGAGCATCTCGTAACGCTTGTTCTGAACGTCTTCCATGGTCGCCGGCACCGTGATTCGCGGTTCGGGATCGGGAGTTTCAGTTGGGTCCGGCTCGTCGACTTGAGAGGTTTTCGGGCTGATCCGTTTGAGGTCGAAGCGGATTCGCTCGGCCGGCCGGGTGACGATCAGGCGGCCGTCCTTGAGCCGGATCAGCATCCCCTTGCGGAGTTTGCTCCTCAGCAGGTGGTCCGGATCAACCGGACAGCCGATCTTGGTGCTCATGGCGGCGCCGAAGACGAAGAGTCGTCCCTTGCGAATCCGGAACCGGGCGGACCAGGTGTTGCATCCGCCGGCAACGCGGAGGGTGGGTCGCTCCGGCTGATTCGAGAAGTTCGAGGCCAACAGAAAACGCAGGCCGAAAGTCCGGCCTTCGAGGACCGGGGGGCCTGCGACGCGGACCGAGCGGAACTGCTTGCCGAGCAACCACTTTGTGGTCGGAGCCTTGGCAGCCGCTCCGGTTGCCGGCAGGGTTCCGGCCAGAATCAGCAGCAGAATCGTGAAAGCGAGCGTTTTCCCTCGGTGCTTCATGCCTCTCGATTCTACTTCGCAGCCAGGGTGATCCTGATTCCTCGTCCGCCCGTCAGGACGAGCTTGCCTTTGACCAGGCGTGCCTTGACGCCCCTGCGGAGGGTGCGGATGAGCCACTTGTCCACCGGCTTCGGGCAGGCCATCTCGGTGCTCCCCAGGTACCTCGACCAGACGAGCCGGCCATCCTTCAGCCAGTATTGGCCAAAGATCGTGTTGCAGCCGGCATTGCCGGTCAGGTAGTAGATCAGACGGTTTGGCGTCGACGAATTCCCGTCGTGATCGACCCACTTGCCTCCGGAGAAGGAAAGGGTGATCTTCTTCTGGCCGATCAGCTTCTTCGTCCCCTGAACCGACTCGGAGCGGAAGGTCCTGTTGTTCAGGTCGCTGTAGGTGGCCAGGTAGGTGTCGACCGTGGACTTGAGGGTCGGTCCGCAACTCGGCTCATCGTCGTAGGTGGAGTCATCCTGCGGAAAGGCGACAAGGCGCCAGAAAGCACTCCGC
This sequence comes from Solirubrobacterales bacterium, assembly GCA_020438425.1. GTDB lineage: Bacteria > Actinomycetota > Thermoleophilia > Solirubrobacterales > 70-9 > 67-14. Next base: position 63,782 of record JAGQUQ010000001.1, on the reverse strand, counting down.
CCGAAACTGACTTTCTGGCTGAAGTTGCCTTCAGAGTCGGTGGTGACCCTGATCCAGCGATCGGGCGGGGGCGGATTTCCGGCGATGAAGGGGGTCGCCTTGATCAGGATCTCGGTGTTCGGCAGGGCTGGTGAGGTGGAGCCGGCGAGAATGACCGGCTTGCGGTTGCTTGCCTCAAGGTAGCCCGGGACGCTGCCTGTGTCGAACCGCACCACCACACCGCTCTTGCCCCCGACCTGAACCGGGCTTTCGATCACCGGGGAAAGGCTGGAGTGCGAAGTCGCGTAATAGCTGATTCGCAGCGTCGAGTCCATCCCTGCGAGTGGTGACGCGGTGAGCGAGACCGGCATCTCGACCACGGTGGATGCGTTGGGGGGAAGCTTCAGTTCGTTGTGGAAACCCGGAAGCGATTCGCCCCGGGCGCAGTAGCCGGGCATGGCGGAGGGTCCGCCGGCCCCGGCGCGCTCTGAGGTCAGCTGTCCGGGACCATCGAGCGCGGCCTGGCCGTCCCGGAACACAAGTCCGGAGACACCATCGACACCCCAGTAGGTCGGGTCAACCCTGAACCCGAACTCGGCCCCTTCCTCGCCCGCCACAACCTTCAAACGCGCAGTGAAATCAGGAGAGTCAGGCCAGTCGGCCGAGTACGGCTGGCCTTCCAGCGACACGGAAACAGGCATCACCCCGCCTTGCGCGACACCCGGCAGCGCAACCATCACCACCAAGGCAGCAAAGAAAACAGAAATCCCCCTGAAAGTCCTCATGACCAGACAAGCGTAAAGGAGGGACGCGTGTCAATCAACAATGCCACCAAGAGAGCCGGGACATCCAGTGGGCCGGCCGGTATCGCCAACCAGCGGAGCCGGCCCATCCGTCAGTGAATGTGAATGGGTCGGCGGGTTTCTCAGGGAGGGCGGGTTGGACCCCGCCCGACTCCTGTTAAGAGTTGGCGGGCGAGGGTCGCGGGAGGCAGGGGGTCCGCGCGACCCTCACCACGCCTGCGCGTCGGTAGCCAGGGAGGGATGCCGACGCGAACGCCTCCGGGGATAAACCTCCGGAAGCGGGCTTGGAAAATTTCGACTGGTGAGCAACCCCTCCGGGGCGCTGGTCCGATCCTGCTCCTTCCCTTTTCTCCCTACTGCTACTGCGGACCTGCAAGGCAGTTTATACACCTATTGGCGACGCGCGTCAATTGCGGTAAATCACGGAGTCAATGCCGTGAGGACTATGCGTTCCTGCTCGCGGATGTGGGCGACCGAATAGCCCTCGGACGGGCTCGATCGTTCCGGTCGGCCGATGTATTCGAGATTTACGCCTTCCGGCAGAATCGGGGGCAGACGCCGCCACATCGTGGCCCAGGCTCCCATGTTCTTCGGTTCTTCCTGAACCCAGGCGACTTCCTTCAGGTTGGGGTACTGCCTGAACATCTCGGCCAGTTGCTGACCCGGGAAGGGGTAGAGCAGTTCGACCCTGGCAACCGCAACGCTTTCGGCGCTCTCGCGGGAGCCCGCGGCGTCCATGTCGTGGTAGATGCGACCGGAACAGAGGACCAGGCGCTCGACCTTCTCCCGCCGGTCCACCGCCTTCGGATCGTCGAGGATGAAGTGGAAGTGCTCCTCGGTCAGCTGGTTCAGGCTTGCGGTAGCCGCGTTTTGCCTCAGCATTCCCTTCGGGGTGAAGACGACCAGCGGACGGGCCTTTTTGATCAGGGCCTGTCGCCGCAGCAGGTGGAAGTACTGGGCCGCGGTCGAAGGGTTGGCGACCCGCATCGATCCCTCGGCAGCCAACTGGAGGAATCGCTCCATCCGGGCACTCGAATGTTCGGGTCCGGCACCTTCGTGACCGTGGGGAAGCAGCAGGGTGAGCCGCGAGGTCAGGCCCCACTTGGCTTCACCGGAGGCGATGAAACTGTCGATGATCACCTGGGCGGAGTTGGCGAAGTCGCCGAACTGGGCTTCCCACAACACGAGCGAGTCGGCATTCGATGAGGCGTAGCCGTACTCGAAGCCGAGGCAGGCGATCTCCGAGAGGGGACTGTTGTGAAGTTCGAAGGGCGCACTCGCGTCCTTCAGGTGCTGGATCGGCGCGTACTTGATGCCGGTCTTCTCGTCGTGGAGCACGAGGTGACGCTGGGAGAAGGTCCCGCGTTCGGTGTCCTGGCCTGTCATGCGGACCGCCTTGCCCTCGGTGATCAGCGAGGCCAGGGCCAGCGATTCGGCATGGGCGAACTCGATTCCGCCCTCTTCAAGCGCCTCGATCCGGCGTCCGAGCGGCTTGCGCAGCTTGCGGTGGACCGTGAAGCTGGCCGGGGTTTCGAGCAACGCCTGGTTCAGTTCACGCAGACGCTCGGCCGGAACGGCGGTCTGGACCGGCGGGCTGGCCGAGCGGTCGAGTTCGCCGGTTCCGACATTGGTCACGGTCGGGTCCTCGTAGACCCCCGAGTCCATCTTTTCCCGCAGGCTGTCGAGGGTTTCCTTCAGGTAGGTCCGGCGCTTGTCGGCTGCGGCCTCGACTTCCTCCGCGGTCACGACCTTCTGTTCGATCAGCTTCTCGGTGTAGATCTCCGACACCGGCTTGTGTTTCTTGATCTCGGCCGCCATCAGGGGCTGCGTGTAGGCCGGTTCGTCGGTTTCGTTGTGGCCGAAGCGGCGGTAGCCGATCACATCGATCACGATGTCCCGGTTCCAGCGGTCGCGATATGCCATCGCCAGACGCATGGCCTGGGAGCAGGACTCGACGTCGTCGGCGTTGACGTGGATGATCGGCACGTTGAAACCTTTGGCCATGTCGGCCGCGTACGGAGTCGATCGTCCCTCGTTGGGATCGGTTGTGAACCCGATCTGGTTGTTCTCGATGATGTGGATCGTGCCGCCGACCGAGTAGCCCTCGAGTGACTGGAGGTTGAAGGTCTCGGCCACCACTCCCTGGCCGGGGAAGGCGGCGTCACCGTGGAGCACGACCGGTACCGCCTTTGACGGATCAAGAGTCAGGCTGCTGCCTTCGATGTCGCCCTGGGAGTAGCGGGTCGCACCGGTAACGACCGGATTTACGAACTCGAGATGACTCGGGTTCGGGTAGAGGTGAACCGAAATCTTCGATCCGTCGTGATGTTCGGCGATCCCCTCGTGCCCGTAGTGGTACTTGACGTCGCCAGTTCCGCCATGCGGGATCGCGGCCACCGCCTTGACGTCCTCGATTCGCTTGCCGCCTTCGAACTCGGCGAAGATCGCTTCGGCCGGGCGGCGTACCGTGTGGGCGAGGACCGAGAGCCGGCCCCGGTGGGCCATGCCGAGCACGACTTCCCTGGCGCCGCCGCGAGCGGCCAGCGTGGTCAGCTCGTCAAGCATCGTGACCACCGAGTCGAGCCCTTCAATCGAGAACATCTTCTGGCCCAGATAAGCCTTCTCAAGGAAACGCTCGAACTCGAACACGTCGATCAGCCGGCCCAGCAGGCGCTTCTGTTCGTCGGTGTCGAGCGCCTTGCGGTGGGCTCCGGTTTCGACCATCTCGCGCAGCCAGACCCGCTGGCTGTGGGAGGAGATGTGCTCGAACTGGTAACCGATCGACCCTGTGTAGGCGGCCTTCATCCGGGGCAGGGCCTCGAGCAGGGTTTCGCCGGGAACACCGATCCGCAGGATCGAGGCCGGGACCTGGGCCATCAGTTCGGGGGTCAGGTGAACGGTTTCGGGATCGAGTGCGGGGTCGCCCTTCGGCTCGGCGCCGAGCGGGTCGAGGTGGGCGGCGAGGTGACCGTGGGTGCGGTAGGCCTTGAGCAGCGAGGTCGCAGCCTGCACCGCCTGCAGGAGTTCGGGGCTGGGGGCCTCGGCGATCGCGCTCGGTGCCGGAGCGGCGGCGGCAGCCAGCGGGGGAGCCAGCTTCGCTTTCGGCTGGGCGGCGGTGAGAACCGTGCGGTCGATCCCGAGGTCGTCGGCAACCGACTCGTAGAAATCGTCGCCGCCGGCCAGCAGCCCGTCGAGCGTCTTGAGGAAGTTGCCCGACTCGGCACCCTGGATGATCCGGTGGTCGTAGGTCGAGGTCAGGGTCATCACCTTGGAGACGCCGAGCGCTTCGATCTTCTCCTGATCGGCATGTGACCACTCGGGCGGGTAGGCGATCGATCCGGCCGCGACGATCGTGCCCTGCCCGTTCATCAGGCGGGGAACCGAAGCGACGGTGCCGATTCCGCCGGGGTTGGTCAGGGTGATGTTGGTGCCGGCAAAGTCATCCGGGGTCAGCCGGTTCTCGCGGGTCTTGGTGATCAGGTCCTCGTAGTAGGCGTGGAAGGCCGGGAAGTCGAGCTGGTCGGCGCCCTTGATCGCCGGGACCATGAGCGCGCGGGAGCCGTCCTTCTTTTCCACGTCGACCGCGATGCCGAGGTTTACCTGCCCGTCGGAGACCGAGAAGAGCTTGCCGTCGCGGTCCTCGAAGTGGCGGGCCATGACCGGCCACTTGCGAGCTGACTGGACGATCGCCCAGGCGACCAGGTGGGTGAAGGAAACCTTCATGCCGCGGGCGGCCAGGGCCCCGTTTAGGCCCTTGCGCTTGGCGTCGAGGGTGTCGACCGCCACCGTGCGGAAAGAGGTCGCGGTCGGGATCGAGCGGCTCTCGTCCATCGCCTTGGCCAGCATCCCGGCCGGTCCGCGGAGTGCCTTCTCGTCACGATCGGCCGCTGCCGCCGGGCCGGCTCCGTCGCCGGCTGCGAGCACGTCGGCCTTGGTGACCTTGCCTCCGGGTCCGCTGCCGGTCACCTGGCTCAGCTTGAGGCCCCTGGCGGCCGCAATCCTCTTCGCGACCGGGGTGGCGCGGCCATCACCGACGTCACCGGCATCGCCGGCTGGCGCTTCGGGAGCCGCTTCGGCCGGGGCGGCACCGTTGCCGCCGCCCGAACCGGATCCGGGAATCATCCTGCAGAGCGCCGCTCCAATCGGTATTTCCTGGTCCGGCTCGACCAGCAGCTCGGTGATCTCACCCGCGGTCGGGGCCGGTACCTCGGCGTCGACCTTGTCGGTCGAGACCTCGATCAGGGTCTGGCCTTCCTCGACCTGGTCCCCGACGGCGACATGCCACTCGAGCACGGTCCCTTCGGTCACCGACTCGCCCATCTCGGGCATCGTCACCTCGATCGGATCGGCGGACGGGCCGTCGCTCGAAGGAGCATCGCCGTTCGGAGCCGAGGTAGCTCTGGGGTTGACGTCGTCACCGAGGTCGGCGTCGCCTTCACCGGTTGCGGTGGTCCTGGCCGGGCCGGAGCCGGAAGCGTCGGGATCGATCACTGCCAGCACTGCACCGACCGGGATCTCCTCATCGACTTCGGCACGAAGCTCGGTCACTGTCCCGGTCACCGGGGAGGGGACCTCGGCATCGACCTTGTCGGTCGAGACCTCCACGAGGGTTTCGCCCTCCTCGATGGTGTCGCCGACCGCCACGTGCCACTCGAGCACGGTCCCTTCGGTCACCGACTCGCCCATCTCGGGCATCGTCACTTCAACAGCGGTTGCTTCGGCCATGTGCTCCAAGTGTATGTATTCGGGAAAGCCTTGTTCTGGACATTTGGACAAGTTGGGTCAAGAAGTACAGAGCGGATCCGCTTCACCTCGTTTTGACGGTGGCTGTAGTGTCCCCGCTAGTCCGCTAATTGCGTAGATGCTCGGAGGAGGAGCTGTGGATTACTTCATCACCGGAGGCACCGGTTTCATCGGCCGCTACCTGATCGAAAGGCTGCTGAAGCGGGAAGGCACGGTGCATGTTCTGGTGCGCGAGGGTTCTCGCGGCCGCTTCGAGGAAATGCGCACCGGTTGGGGCGATGACGGCGAGCGGGTCTTGCCGGTGATCGGCGACCTCAGTCAGCCCAATCTTGGTCTCGACGCGGAACAGCTCGCCGGGCTGAAGGGCAAGATCGATGCCTTCTACCACCTGGCCGCGATCTACGACATGGAGGCTGACGAGGAAACGATCCGGATCGGCAACATCGAGGGAACGATCAACGCGGTCGACGTCGCCAACGAGATCGAGGCCGGTTGCTTCAATCACGTGAGCTCGATCGCCGCGGCCGGACTCTTCAAGGGAACCTGGCGCGAGGAGTTCTTCGACGAGGCCGAGGACCTCGACAAGCATCCTTACTTCCGGACCAAGCACGAGTCGGAGCGGATCGCCCGCGAACGGACGACCGTTCCGTGGCGGGTCTACCGGCCGGGCATCGTGGTCGGTGATTCCGAAACCGGCCAGATGGACAAGATCGACGGTCCGTACTACTTCTTCAAGCTGATCCAGCGGCTGCGCAACGTGCTGCCGCCATGGGCTCCGACGATCGGGATCGAGGGCAAGCAGATCAACGTGGTGCCGGTGGATTTCGTCGCCGACGCGATCGATCACATCAGCCACGAGCCGGACAAGGACGAGATGGTCTTCCACCTCACCGATCCGAACCCGCTCCGGGCCGGACAGATCATCAACCTGTTCGCGGCTTCGGCGCACGCGCCGCAGATGTCGATGCGACTGGATCCCCAGATGCTCGAGATCGTTCCGCCGGCGGTGCGCGGCGGCCTGATGATGCTGCCTCCGGTCAAACGAATCACCGATTCGGTGCTGGAGGATCTCGGCATACCCCGCGAGGTACTGGTCTACGTCAACTATCCGACCAAGTTCGACTGCACCAACACCCTCGAAGCGCTCGAAGGCACCGACATCGCGGTTCCGCCTCTGGCTTCCTACGCCGACAAGCTCTGGGACTACTGGGAGCGCAACCTCGATCCTGACCTGTTCAAGGACCGCTCCCTGGGCGGCGCGATCGGCGGCAAGGTCGTGATGATCACCGGCGCTTCATCGGGAATCGGTGAAGCCGCAGCGATCAAGGCGGCCTCGGCCGGAGCCAAGGTGCTGCTGGTCGCCCGTTCGCGCGACAAGCTGGAGGAGATCCAGACCCTGATCGCCGAAGAGGGCGGCGAGGCCTTCATTCACACCGCCGATCTCTCTGACACCGATGACATCGAGCGGATGGCCGACGAGGTGCTGGCCGAGCACGGCCACGTCGACATCCTGGTCAACAACGCCGGCCGCTCGATCCGCCGCTCGGTGGCGCTTTCCTACGACCGCTTCCACGATTACGAGCGGACCATGCAGCTGAACTACTTCGGTTCGCTGAAGCTGATCCTGAAGCTGCTGCCGCGGATGCGGGAACGCAAGTCGGGCCACATCATCAACGTCAGCTCGATCGGGGTCCAGACCAACGCTCCGCGCTTCTCGGCCTACGTCGCCTCGAAGGCGGCCCTGGATGCCTTCAGCCGCTGCATCGGCTCCGAGATCATCGACGACAAGTGCCACATCACGACCATCCACATGCCGCTGGTGCGGACCGCGATGATCGCCCCGACCAAGATGTATGACGCCTTCCCGGCGATCAGCCCGGACGAGGCGGCGGAGATGATCACCGACGCGATGATCCGCAAGCCGAAGAAGGTCGCGACCCGTCTCGGCACCTTCGGCGAGCTGCTCTACAGCCTTTCGCCCAAGGCCTCGGATGCGATCCTCAACACCGGCTACAAGCTCTTCCCGGATTCAAAGGCGGCGAAGGGCGAGGAAGATGGCGGCACCGACAAGGCACCATCGACCGAAGCGGTCGCCTTCGCCCATCTGCTCCGCGGCGTCCACTGGTAAGCCGCCATGGATCGATCGAGATGGCGAAAGTGGCCAAATAGCGCTCCCTTTTGCCATCTCGGTTCCTGCGGCCTGGCGAGAAAATGAGCGATCGCCGGCTCAAGCATTGGGGCTGGGGCTACGAGGATCAGCAGCGTCCCCATGAAGAGATAGTCGCCGCCTCCGAAGGCATCGTCCCGATGCTCGGCTTCGGCCAGGCGCCGCAGCGTCCGGTCGAACTCGACAAGGTCGAGCTGAGGGATTCCCGGCTCGAATCTCCGGGCGGGATCTTCACCGACGACAGGCATGAGCGAACCGTCCACGCCCTGGGCAAGGCCTACCGCGACATCGTCCGCGGCTTCTACGGCCAGTTCGACAACCCGCCGGACCTGGTCGCCTTCCCGGACGACGAGGCCGGGGTGGAGGAAGTTCTTTCGCGGGCAGCCGACTGGGGCGCGGCGGTCATTCCCTTCGGCGGAGGCACCTCGGTCTGTGGCGGGGTCGAGCCGCGGCTGGCCGATCCGGACCGGCCGGTGGTCTCGCTCGACATGACCCGGATGAACCGGCTGCTCGAGGTCGACGAAACCTCGCTGGCCGCCCGGATCCAGGCCGGTGCCCGGGGACCGGAGCTGGAAGACCAGCTCAAGGCGAAGGGGCTGACCCTGCGCCACTTCCCCCAGTCCTTCGAGTACGCGACGCTTGGCGGCTGGATCGTGACCCGGGCCGGCGGCCATTTCGCGACCGGCGAAACCCATGTCGACGACCTGACCGAATCGATCCGGGCGATCACCCCGGCTGGCGAGTGGGAGTCCCGCCGCCTGCCCGGTTCCGGCGCCGGGCCTTCACCGGACCGGATGCTGCTCGGCTCCGAGGGCATCCTCGGCGTGGTCACCGAAGCCTGGATGAAGGTGCGGCCCAGGCCGGATTTCAAGGCGACCGCGACGGTCGAGTTCCCGCCCGGCGATGCCGCTTTCTCCGCCGCAGCCCGGGGAGCAGTGCGCCTGATCGCCCAGTCGAGGCTGATGCCTTCGAACCTGCGACTGATTGATTCCTCGGAGGCCGCGACCACGATGGCCGGCGACGGCTCGGCGACCCTGCTGATCATCGGCTTCGAGTCCCACGGCCAGCCGGTCGAGGACCGCATGGATCAGGCGGTGGCGATCGCCGAGGGCGAAGGCGGCCGGGTTGCTTCCCGCAGCTCTTCGACCCCGAACGACCGGGCCGCCACCGAAGGCGAAGCCGGCTCGGACAAGTGGCGATCGGCCTTCCTGATGGCTCCGTACATGCGCGACACCTTCGTCGCCTGCGGGATCATCGCCGAGACCTTCGAGACGGCGATTACCTGGGACAGCTTCGAGGACTTCCACGGCAATGTGATCGAAGCGACCCGCCGCGCCGTGGCCGAGGTCACCGGAGCCCCGGCCGAAGGGGAAGGCGCCCCGCGAGTCAGCTGTCGCCTGACCCATGTTTATCCCGACGGAGCCGCCCCCTACTTCACGGTCCTCGCCCCGGCCAGGCGCGGCAGCGAGGTCGCCCAGTGGGACGAGGTCAAGGCCGCCGCCTCCCAGGCGATTATCGATAACGGCGGAACCATCACCCACCACCACGCAGTAGGCAGAGACCACCGCCCCTGGTACGACCAGCAAAGACCAGGTCAGTTCGCAGCCGCCCTCGCCGCCGCCAAGTCAGCGGTGGACCCGGATCGCATGCTCAACCCGGGCGTCCTGATCGACTGAGTAGCGCCGGAGCCTGCCCACGCTCGACGCGGCCCAGGTGGGTGCGAATTCGTCGAGATGCACTTTTCTGCCGGTATACGGCAGAAAGTCGGCTCTCGATGGCTTGCGGCATGCAAGCGGGGATGAACAGGATGAACGGGGGCCTGAGCCGGTAGCCTTCCCCGGCCCCGATGGAAGCCTCCTCCCAACACACCCTCACCGAGCGCGGACCTCTGCGTGCGGCGCTGAAGACGGCGCGGCCCCAGGAATGGGTCAAGAACGTCCTGGTCTTCGCCGGGGTCATCTTCTCCGGTCAGCTCGATGACACCTGGGCAATCGGTCAGGCCCTGATCACCTTCGCCTGCTTCTGCGCGATCTCCAGCGCCGGTTACTTCATCAACGACCTAAATGACGTCGAACTGGACCGACAGCATCCGAAGAAGCGCTTTCGGCCGATCGCCGCCGGCCAGCTCCCGATCGGTGCCGCCTGGGTGATCTCGGCCGGACTGGCGATCGGCGCGATCGCCGTTGCCTTCGGCGTGGTCAACTGGCAGGTCGGCTGCATGGTCGTCGGATACGGAGTGATCCAGGTCGCCTACAGCTTCGGGCTCAAGCAGATCGTGATCATCGACGTGATGACGCTCGCAACCCTGTTCATCCTGCGGGTGATGGCGGGCGCGGAAGCGGTTGAGGCGCATGCCTCGGAGTGGCTGATCCTCTGCACCGGCATGCTGGCCTGTTTCCTCGGCTTCACCAAGCGGCGCCAGGAGGCGGTTTCCGAACTCCACGAGGGCACCAGCAGCCGTCCGGTGCTCGAGCACTACTCGCTGCCCTTTCTCGACCAGATGGTCGCCATGGTCACTACAGGAACCGTGGTCAGTTACTCGATCTACACGGTTAATTCCCCTCTGGCCGGCTCCGAGATGATGCTGACCATCCCGCCGGTGGTTTACGGGATCTTCCGCTACCTCTACCTGATTTACGATCGCTCCGACGACCGCTCGACCGCCGCCATCGTGGCCGGCGATCGGGGCGTCATCATCGCCGGAGCGGTCTTCGTCGCGGTTGCCCTGCTGGTCCTCTACGCCTTCGACTGATCGCGGCCTGCCGGCTCTGGCAGGGTGCGAAGTTGCGGGTTACATAATCGGTAAACCCCGAGCACATCTGGGATTGCGGGTTTTCCGCAGATTTTGAATCAGCTGCCGCAAACACTTGACACGGATCAGGAAATGCGTATCCTTCCCGGTCCCAAAACTGAACACGGGAGACGGGTTCGGATCATTTCGAGAGTCGGCAGGAGCCGGCTGATCCGGAAAAACCCTGTCAGCTGTCGATCTCGAACTCTTGCGGCAGCCGACCGGGCCTTCGAGGCTTTCCCACCGTTCGCACCAGGCCAATTGGAAATTGTCCGGGTACCGAAACCGGTGACCCAGAGAGAAAGTCTCGGAGAAGAAATGACCCCAGTAACCCGTGTTGTGGTTCGACTTGCCCTCGTCGTTGCCGTGCTCGCAGCCGGCTTGGCAGCCGCCTCGCCAGCCCAGGCCGATCGCGCCTTCGCCGTGCGCTACAGCACCAATGACACCGGGTCGATCAAGGGCATCGCGAACACGAACATGACCTGTCCCTCGAGCGCCTCGGGTTGCTCCACGGCCCAGGGTCAGAGCCCGACTTCGAGTTCGAACAACTACTACAACAACAACTACGACATGACCTATGTCGATGTTGATTCGGACTCCGCGACTTTCAACTCCTCGACCGCGAATCAGAGCCTGCCGGCCGGTTCGACGATTCTTTTCGCCGGTCTTTACTGGGGCGGCGACTGGAGCACCGGCTCCTCGGCCGCTCCGAGCTCCAGCGACCGAAACAAGGTCAAGCTGAAGCTGCCCGGCTCGAGCTCCTACACCAACATCACGGCATCGACGCTCGACGACTCGACCCTGAACGTAGGTCGCTACCAGGCTTTTGCCGATGTGACAGGCCTGATTCAGGCACTGCCGAACGCGGGCAACGGGACCTACGCGGTGGCCAACATCCAGGCCGGCAAGGGCTCGGACCACTACGCCGGCTGGACCCTGATCGTGGCCTACCGGAACACCTCCGAGTCGGCCAAGAACATGTCGATCTTCGATGGCCTGGTCACGATTCGTCCTTCGGATCCGCCGACCACCATCCCGTTCTCCGGCTTTCTGACCCCGCCCTCCGGTGCGGTCAACCCCCAGGTCGGTTTCGTCACCTGGGAAGGCGACCACGGACTGGTCGGTGATTCGGCTTCGCTCAACGGGAACACCCTGAGCGACGCCCAGCATCCGGCAACCAACTTCTTCAACTCCCGCATCTCGCATAACGGCACGCTCTACACCGACCGCAATCCGTCGTACGCCAACACGCTCGGCATCGATGCCGCCTGGACCACGCCCCCCTCGGGCACGGTCGGCAACAGCCAGACTTCGGCGACCCTTCGCGTGACCACATCGGGCGATCAGTACCTGCCCGGCGTGATCACCTTCCAGACCGAGATCTTCGCCCCGAAGATCGACCAGACCAAGTCCGTCACCGACGACAACGGCGGTGACGTGCGTCAGGGCGACGTCCTGACCTACAAGATCTACGGCAAGAACAACGGCCTGGACGGCACCAGCAACTTCGTCCTCCGTGATCCGATCCCGCCGAACACGACCTACGTGCCCGGATCGATCAGCATCACCAAGAACACCAACGCCTCGACCGGCACCAAGACCGATGCCAGCTCGGACGACATCGCCGAGTTCGACTCGGTCAACAGCCGCATCGTCGCCCGCCTCGGTGAGGGCGCCACGACTTCGGTCGGCGGCAACGTCAAGCCGGCCAGCGAGTACGAAGTCACCTTCAAGGTGAAGGTCAACGGCCCGGCCGTCAATCCGGTCGCTTCGGGAACCGTGCTGACCAACACGGCCACATCTTCATTCAACAGCCAGGGCACCGGCACTCCGCTGACCGCGGTCTCGACCGCGACTGCGACGGTCACTGCGGCACCGAACCTGAAGATCACCAAGGTCCGCAGCGGCGCGGCATTCTCGGCCGGAGGAACCAGCGCCTACACGCTGACCGTGAACAACCACGGTGACGGTCCCACCTCGGGCACCGTGACCGTCAGCGACCCGATCCCGGCCGGTCTGACCGTGACCGCGATCAATGCCCCCGGCTGGACCTGCAACAGCGTCCCGGCCAGCTCGATTTCCTGCTCGCGCAGCGATGCCCTGGCGGCTGGTGCGAGCTACCCGAACATCGTCCTGACCGTCGCCATCGACAGCGGCGTGACCGGAGAAGTCGAGAACACCTCGACCGTTTCCGGCGGTGGAGATTCGGACCTGACCGACAACACATCGAGCTCGACCAATCCGGTCAGCAACATCGCCGACCTCGCCCTGACCAAGACCGCGTCCAAGGAACAGGTCGTGATCGGCGAGACCTTCACCTACGCCCTCACGGTCACCAACAACGGACCTTCGAAGGCCACTTCTGTCGCGATCACCGATCCGCTGCCGGCCGGGCTCAGCTTCGTCTCGGCCACGCCGGCCCCCGGCTGTGTCATCCAGCCGATCACGGGCACTCTCGGCTGCGCGGTCGGCACCCTGAACAGCGGTGCCAGCCACACGGTCACGGTTACCGTCCACGTTGACGGCAGCGCCCAGGGCACGCTTCACAACGAGGCCACGGTCGGCGCCCAGCAGACCGACCCGAACCCGAACAACAACACCGGTTCGGATGATGTCGAAGTCCTCGGTGCCGACCTCAAGGTCACCAAGACCAAGAAGTCGCCGGCCAGCGTCTTCACCGGCAATACCGTCGTCTACGAAGTCAAGGTCAAGAACCAGGGCCCGTCGGATGCCACCGGAGTCGTCCTCACCGACTCCCTGCCGGCCGGCCTGACCAACGTGACCACCAACCAGGGCTCCTGCACGGTTGCCGAGCCGACGGTCAGTTGTGTCGTCGGCAGTCTGGCCAATGGCGCCACCTGGACGGTCGAGGTCAGCGGCAAGGTGACCGTCGGCACCACCGAGCTGACCAACTACGCGTCGGCGACGGGTAACGAGGTCGATCCGGACCTGAGCAACAACCAGGCCGAGGTCAACACCCCGGTCGGCAAGGCTGCCGACCTCTCGATCGTCAAGACCGGCAGCCCGGCTCAGGTTCTGCCGGGCGGCAACCTCGTCTACACCTTCAACGTCAGCAACGCCGGGCCCGACCAGGCGACCGGAGTGACGGTCGCCGACACCCTGCCGGCCGGCCTGACCTACCTCAGCGGGGATGCCGGCTGCAGCGCGGCCGGGCAGCTGGTCACCTGCAACCTGAGCCCGATTGCTTCGGGTGCTTCCCGCCAGGTTTCGATCACTGTGTCGGTCGCCGGCAACGCCAGCGGCACGATCCACAACGTCGCCGGTGTGACCGGCAACGAGAACGATCCGGACACCTCGAACAACGAGGACCCGGAGGACACCATCGTCAAGAAGGTGGCCGACCTCAAGGTCACCAAGACCAAGAAGTCACCGGCCAATGTCTTCACCGGCAACACCGTGACCTACGAGGTCAAGGTCGAGAACCTCGGCACCTCGGCCGCGACCGGTGTGGTCCTGACCGACGACCTGCCGGCGGGCCTGACCGGAGTCACGACGAACAAGCCGGGCACCTGCACGGTTTCCTCGTCGACGGTCACCTGTGCGGTCGGTGGTCTCGCGGTGGGCGGCAGCTTCACGGTCGAGGTCAGCGGCACGGTCGTGCCGGGCACTTCCCAGCTCGTGAACAAGGCTTCGGCCGCCGGCAACGAGCATGACCCGAACCTGAACAACAACGAGTCGACGGTCACCACGCCGGTTTCCCCGGTCGCCGACCTGAAGATCGAGAAGCTCGCCAGCGTCTCCCAGATAGAGCCCGGAGTGGAGTTCACCTACACCTTCAAGGTGACCAACAACGGTCCGGACAACGTGACCGGGGTTACCGTTTCCGACACCCTCCCGGCCGGTCTGACCTACGTGGATGGCGCCCCCGGCTGCAGCGCGGCCGGTCAGGTCGTCACCTGCACGATCAATTTCCTGGCGGCCGGCGGTTTCGGCCAGACCGGGATCTCGGTTGTCGCCTCCGACAGCGCTGCCAACCCGCTGAGCAACACCGCCACGGTCAGCAGCAATGTCCACGACCCGAACACCAACAACAACAGCTCGACGATCTCGACTCCGGTGATCAAGGAAGCCGACGTCCAGATCGTCAAGACCGTTGACAATGCGAATCCGCAGGCCGGTGACGAGATCACCTACACCCTGACGGTCAAGAACAACGGTCCGGGCAAGGCAACCGGCGTCGTCGCCACCGACGATCTTCCGGCCGGAGTCACCTTCGTTTCCGCCGATGCTCCCTGCACCGAATCCGGTGGCAAGGTGACCTGCGCCCTGGGTGACCTCGAGTCCGGCCAGGAGGTCGCACTGAAGATCAAGGTCAAGGTCAAGAGCTGGACGGTTACCGCCACCAGCACCGACCACGGCACCGATGTCCAGAAGGTTGAAACCCAGATCGACCTCAACCCGGGCGAGACCAGGACGATCCAGGCGACCTGCCCCTCGGGCTTCTTCGTCTCGGACGGATCGGTCCGGATCGATCACATCGATCAGGGCACCGGCGACTGGACTGCCGCTCAGGTGTCCGAGTCCCGCGCGGTCAACAACCAGACCTGGCAGGGCACGGTGACCAACACCGCGACCGGCCGCGTTCAGGCGAAGATCTTCGCCGTCTGCATCCGCGAGACGACCAGCCCCGACACCACGGTCCACGCGCTCAAGGTCAGTGACCCGGTCGGCAAGACCGTTTCGCTGGAGCCCGGCCACAACGTGGCAGTGCTCGAGTGCCCGGACGGAACCACGGCGATCCAGCCCGGTTTCATCACCGACTCACCGGGGCACCTGGTGTACTCGCAGCCCGAAGGCAACGGCTGGAAGTTCGTCTTTGACACCGATGCGGATGTCTCCGGCGACAACGTCGCTTTCTCGATCCGCTGCCTCAGCCAGGCGCTGGCCGAGAACGACGGCCACAGCCATGACCTCTCCTTCACCCGGATCTGGACCGAGCAGACCATCCAGCCCGGTCAGGTCCACGAGGTCCAGTTGACCTGCCCGGATGGCAGCAAGGGAATCGTCGGCGGCTGGGACCTGGATCACGGTCTGGTCTCGCTCGGCAACGACCCGCGGCCGGTCACCCGGGCCTTCAAGGTCTACAACCCGACCGACCATCCGCTGACCGTCCGCTACAGCCTGCTCTGCCTCGGTGACCGCGTCTCCGGACCGATCACTGGTGACGGCAGCCGGGACATCGACAACACAGGCAAGGTCACCTCGACCAGCAACGACTCCGATCTGCTCAACAACGAGTCTTCGGTTTCGGTCCATGCGACCCTGGCACCGGTTGGTGATCCGGTGGTCGACGGCAACGGCAAGCCCCCGGTCAACAACCAGATCGCCAAGACGATCGTCGGCAAGGGTGTGACCTACTCGGCCAGCGGGGTGACCTTCACCCTGAAGTGCTCCGGCGCCTGTGGCGGCACGGCGAAGCTGACCACCCTGAAGAAGATCAAGGTTGGTGGCAAGAAGTTCGGCAAGGGCACCGTGCTCGCCGCGAAGCAGTACTTCATCGGCAAGGCGGGCACGAAGAAGGTCAGTCTGAAGCTGACCGGAGCCGGCCGGAAGATCCTGAAGAAGGGCAAGGCCCGCAAGGCTGCCCTCAGTATTTCTGGAGGGACCAGGAAGGTAGTGAAGGTCGGGCGACCCTAGTCACCGGCCAACTGCCAGGGAGCAAAAGCCCCGGTCACAGACCGGGGCTTTTTGTTGCAGGCAGCGGGAACTTTGGTTGCTCAGGCACCAACAAAAATTTTCGGAATCCGACCGTAACTTGACAAGTTACGGATTGTTCTTATTATTGACAGCCAATCTGAACACGGGAGACGAGCTTGATTCCCTTTGAGAACCGGCAGGCGGCCGGGGGAATCTCACCAAGCTCTGTCAACTGCAAATCTCAATTCTTGCGGCAGTTGACCTGGCCTCCGAGGCTTTCCCACCGTTTCACACAGGCCATCAAGTAATGGACCGGGCCCCGAAATCGGTGTCCACGAAGTATCGGAGAAAAATTGAATCCCCTCAGTCGTGTTTCTTTTCGAATCGTCGCTGTTTTCGCCCTCGTTCTCGCAGGTATGTTCACCGCTTCCGGTGCCCAGGCTGCAGGAACCCCTGATCTTCAGCTTTCGGCGTCTTCATCGAGCCCGCTTTACGGCGAGAACGGCAATGTCTCGGTAACGGCCTCCCTCGGTGCGGGCCAGCCCAAGGGCTACAACCTGTCCTTCCGGGTCGTGCTTCCGGCCGGGATTTCCTACGCCGGTGGCGGAATCTTCGCCCCGACCGTGATCAACAACCAGCCCGCGACCGGCAAGACCACGCTGCTGTTCAAGAACATTTCCGACCTGGTCGAGGATTCTTCGCAGTCGGTCAGCTTCCAGGTGGCTCATGACCAGGCGCAGTACGACGTCGGCAACACCTACGACATCCAGTACGAGGCCTTCCTCAACACCGATCCGCGGATCATGCCGGACTTCAACGCCGACGGCACCGCCAAGCCGGCCACCTACACCGGCAGCGCCGCGACTACGACGCAGTCGAAGATCAACGCGATCAAGATCAGCAAGTCGGAGCCGAGCCGCGAAGGCGAGATCCTGCGCGGGGTTCACGACCACCAGACGATCTACACGCTGAAGGTCCAGAACAACTTCGTCAACGCGACCAACGGCACCAGGCTGAACGACTGGCTGCCCGCCGACCTCGAGTTCCTCGGTTGTGAGGGTGACCCGGACAACACGACCAACGCGCCGACCAACCCCGGCTCGGCCGATGAGTACCCCGGCTCCGGCCCGATCGTGGTCCAGCCCGTGACCGACTGCCACAAGCCCTCGCTGGTCGAAACCGTGATGGCCGACCCGGACGGTGCCGGTCCGATGCCGAACGCCGTTTACACCCACGTCCAGTGGGACACCGGCGACCTCGCCCCCGGTCAGCTGATCACCTACCGCTACCGTGCCGCAGTCCCGCTGACCGAGAACACCCTGAACTGGAGCGGCGCCACCCCGGCGACCACCGGTGCCCAGGGGGCGAACCTGGACAACAACGCGGTTGCCCCGCCGAAGGAGATCCAGGACGAGCAGAAGATCGCCAACTACGCGATCGCCACCGGTCAGTACCAGAGCGATGTGGTCGCGCCTTTCAACGTCTCCGACGACACCATTCTCAATCGCACCGCCGAGGACCTCGTCGTCTACAAGTCGAACCTGACTTCCGGCACCCTCGCCCAGGGTGAAGTGAACACCTGGGAGCTCCGTTTCCGGACCGGCGAGTACCGCTACAGCGATGACATCGTGGTCACCGACACGCTGCCCTCGGGTTACTGCCCGCTGGGACCGGTCAACTACACGACCGGCAACAGCGCCTCGGATTCGGAATGTGCCCCGACCGGCGACAACCCGAGCGCTCCCTACAAGAGCGTCACCGAGAACGCCGACGGCACTTTCACGATCGTCTGGGACAAGTCGGTCTTCCCGAAGCTCGGCCACACCGATGTGAGCGATGAGTTCGTCATCACCTTCCCGACCAAGACCCGCAAGAACTACCAGCAGAACTTCCAGGACTCGACCCCCATCCTCGCCGCCGACTCGACCTCGAACAAGGTCGACCTGACCGCTGACGCGTTCTCGCGCTGCATCTCCCCGGGCAGCCCGGACTGCGCCACCCCCGGCCCGCGGATCTGGAATGACGGCCAGCAGCCCGAACCGGTCGTCGACGCATCCTCGTCCGGACAGACGGCACCCCAGGTCACCCTGAAGAAGGAGGTCGCCGAGTCCGGCACCAACTGCCAGACGGCGACCTGGGTCACGACGGTCCCGACCTACCACCCCGGAGACACGGTCTGCTGGCGACTGACGATCAACTTCCCGACCAAGGTCGACACCCATCAGCTGCGGGTCACGGACTTCCTGCCGCGAAACGCCAAGTACGTCCCTGGCAGCTACCAGGACACTTCCGGCAACACCACCATGAACTCGATCGACACCGGCATGAGCGGTGACGGCGTGCTCTTCTGGGACATCAACGGCAGCTACGTGCCGGTCGGGTCGCAGAAGTTCCAGGTCACCATCAAGACCACGATCGAGCCGACCGGCATCCTCAGCCCGGTCGACATCGAAGGCAACCTGATGAAGTTCGCCTTCGAGAACACGCCGGGCACCTCGTTCCCGCTGCGTGACCAGGTCGACTTCAAGACCGTCGCTCCGACCCTGACCCTGAAGAAGGGCGTGCGGCAGATCGATTCCGGCACCGTCTACAACCCGCCGGTCGACGGCCTGACCGTCCGCGGCGGCAACGTCGTCACCTACCAGGTTGACGTCAAGTCAAGCGGTGAGACAAAGGACGTCCAGGTCTGGGACCAGCTCCCCGCCGCCTACGACTGCACCATGGTTTCCGCGATCTCCGACGGCGGCACCTGCGTCGACGGCGGCAGCGGCGTCGACCGGATCAAGTGGCCGGCGATTTCGACGATTGCCGATGGTGCGACCAAGTCACTGACCTACAAGGTCACCATCCCCGGCACCTTCGGGCCCGAGAACACCTATGTGAACACGGCCGGCGTGCGCCAGTACGAGGGTGACACCAACACCGGTGGCCGCTACATCTACACGCCGCAGAACAACATCGACCCGAACAACCCGCGCACCCCGAACATCGCCCGGGTCGATGACACCAGCAACGTGAAGACCCCGGACGTCGGCCTGGTCAAGGCCCGGACGACTTCGATCACGGAGACCGGCAACAGCGCCACCAGCCAGGCCACGATCGGCGAGCTGATCAACTACACGGTCACCGCCACCCTGCCGAACGGCACCACCTTCGGTACCAACGCGAAGATCACCGACACCCCGAACTCGGCGGCCACCCAGCCGCTGACCGGTCCCGCGACCGCGACCCTGAACGGTTCGCCGCTGCCCGGTGGCTGGAGCATCAGCACGGTCGGCCAGACGATCACCGTCAACATCCCCGACAACTACGTGGTGCCGGCCGGATCCGACCACACCGTCGTGATCAGCTTCCAGACCCGGGTCATCGACGTGGCGGCCAACGTTCGCGGCCAGAGCCGGACCAACCAGGCCAACGTCGCCTGGACCGACAGCACGGCCCGCAGCCGCAACTCGAACCAGGTCTCGACCACGATCGTCGAGCCGTTGATCTCGCAGACAAAGTCGAACAACAAGACCACGAACGCGCAGCCGAATGAGATCGTCACCTACACCCTGGTGACCTCGAACTCGAGCGCCTCCAACGTCAGCATCGCCCACGACACGGTGATCAAGGATGTTGTTCCGGTCGGTGTCACCCTGGTCGACGGTGGCGGAGTTCCGCTGGCCGACGGCGCGGTCGTGCCCGGCACCAGCGGCGCGACCTGGGATGCGGCGACCCGCACCATCACTTCGGCCGCGTCCCCCGCGATCAACATCAATCCGGGTGGCAACGTGACCTGGACCTACCTGGCCAAGGTCGACGCCCCGGCGATCGCCGGCAGCGTTTTCACCAACACCGCCAACGCGAAGACCACCTCGATCAACGGCACCGACGCCAACGAGCGCACCGCTTCCAGCTCGACCAACACCGGCTACACCGCAAGTTCGAGCAGCAACGTCCGGGTCGGAGGCAGCTCGGTGACCAAGTCGGTCAATCCTTCCTGGGTCACGATCGGCACCCCGATGAGCTTCAAGGCGACGGTGACGATCCCGAAGAACCTCGAGTTCTTCAACCTGACCGTCAGGGACATCCTGCCGGACTCGATCGACTTCGACGGCTACACCGGCAGCTCCTGCATCAGCGGCTGCTCGGGTTCCAACCCGGCCCCGACCGTCCAGAACTACAACGCCCAGGTCACCTCCTCGGTGACCAACATCGGCTGGGACCTCGGGCATGTCTCCCCGGGTACGGCCGACCGGGTGATCGAGTTCACCTACAACGCTCATGTCCGGGACACGCACCGCAGCGGCGGCGCCAAGGTTCTGGCCGGCGAGAACATCGTCAACTCGGTCCGTTCGATGTCGAACACCTCGAACAAGTTCGTCTTCAACCCGAACTCGATTCCTTCGCAGGGCAGCTTCGACCATGTTTCTTCCGAAGCCAAGACGACCACTCCGGTCCGCGAGCCGAAGATCGTGCTCGACAAGAAGGTCAAGGTCGGCGGCGGCAGCTTCGTTGACGGCCCGGTCCAGAGCCAGCCGAATGACGCGCTGACCTACCAGATCGTGGTCACCAACAACGGCACCAGCCCGGCCTATGACGTCACCGTCGATGACATGCCCGACGCCGAGCTGACCAATGTCGTGCTCGCCTCGGGTGCCGCGTACAACACGAAGATGTGGAGTGCCGGCGACCGCTCGATGAAGTGGCTGATCCCGGGTCCGATTCCGGTCGGTGGCAGCGTCACCCTGACCTACACCGCCACCGCCCTGCCGTCGGCCCAGCTCGACAACAACTCGCAGGCGGTCAACGTCGCCGATTCGGATTACTGGGGCATCCCGGTCGCCGAGCGGACCAACCCGTGGACCTACCGTCACTACGACTCGAACCAGGACCAGGTCGTGGTCAACTTCGAGTTCCCCGAACTGACTGTGGTCAAGACGACCACCGCGCCGGGCTTCCCGGACATCGCGGACGCCCAGGTCGAGCAGCCCTTCGGCTGGCGGATCGTAGTCACCAACGGTGCCACCACCGCCAAGGCCTTCGACACGGTCGTCCGTGACGTGCTTCCCCCGGACTGGACCTACAACCCCGGCTCGACCTCGATCACCGGAGCCACCGGCGGCGACCCCGCCGTGGCACCGAACGCCTCGGGCGACGTCCTGACATGGAACTTCAATGGCCAGGTCATCCAGCCGGGTGCGAGCGTGGTGATCACCTTCACCGCGACCCCGCAGCTTCCGGCCCGGGCCAACCCGCCGGTGCAGGTAAATGACGCCGACGCGAAGACCAAGGACGCAAGTGGTGCCGGCGGCAACCACAGCGGCCCCTACGAGGACGAGGACGACGCCAAGGCGACGCTCAAGTTCCCGATCGCCGATCTCAAGATCGAGAAGTCGGCCCCGGCCCAGGTCAACGTCTTCGACGAGTTCGATTACACCCTGAAGATCACCAACAAGGGTCCGGACACCGCGACCCAGGTCACGGTCAGCGATCCGCTGCCGGCCAACCTCCAGTTCATCTCCTCGGCCGATTGCGACGCGACCATCACCTGCAGCCTCGGAACACTCGCTTCGGGCGCTTCCAAGACGGTGACGATCCGGGTCAAGACGACCTACCTCGCCGGCGGCACCACGATCCACAACGTCGCTCATGTGACGGGCAAGGAGTGGGAGCCGACTCCGGAGGACAACACCGACGACGCCGACACGATCGTTATCGGTCTGCCGGACCTGAAGATCACCAAGACGGCCCTGCCGACCAACGCCCGTCCGGGTGACGTCGTCACCTACACGCTGAAGGCTGAGAACATAGGCAACGCGGTCGCCCAGAACGTGGTGATCACCGACCCGATCCCGGTCGGACTGACCTTCGTCAGCGCCGACGCGCCCTGCACCGAGTCTTCCGGCACGGTCAATTGCGCGATCGGCTCGCTCGCTCCAGGTCAGGTCAAGACCTACCAGGTCAAGGTGACCGTGGATGCCTGGGGCAACCCGAACCCGAACGCCAACCACCTGCTGGACGTCCAGAAGGTCGAGACCCAGATCGACCTGAACCCGGGCGAGCAGAAGACCATTCAGGCGGTCTGCCCGAACGGCTACTTCGTTTCCGACGGCTCGGTTCGGATCGACCACATCGACCAGGGCACCGGTGACTGGACCGCCCCCGAGGTGCTCGAGTCCCGTGCCAGCGCGCCGGACAGGTGGCAGGGCACCGTGAAGAACACCGCCACGGGTCGTGCCCAGGCGAAGATCTTCGCGGTCTGCATCAAGCAGACCACGGTCGCCGACGGCACCCACACCCACGACCTGATCGTCTCGGCTCCGATCACGACCAGCGATGAGGCGCTTGCCCCCGGCAAGAAGACCGCGACGCTCGAGTGTGGTCCGGGCCAGACCGCGATCGCTCCGGGCTTCGTCAGCACCGGTGCCGCGAACCTGGTTTACAGCGAGCCCGAGGGCAACGGCTGGAAGTTCATCCTCGACGTCCACGAGCCGTCGCAGCTGACCTTCTCGATCTCGTGTCTGACCCGCCAGGTCAGCGTGACTGACGGTCACACCCATGACCTGAAGTTCCAGCACATCGTCAAGGAGTTCGAGATCCCGGCCGGCACCGTCAACGAGGCACAGCTCACCTGCGCCGACGGCTACAAGGGAATCGTCGCCGACATGGACCTCGACGATGGTCTGGTCTCGTTGGGCAACGATCCGCGCCCGGTCACCCGAGCGTTCAAGCTCTACAACCCGACCGATCACGCGCTGAAGGCCAGGCTCAGCCTGCTCTGCCTGGGTGATCGCACTGCCGGTGAGCACCTGCCGCCGAAGCAGTTCGACAACACGGCGTACATCACGACCACCTCATTCGAGTTCATCACCGACAACAACAGCTCGACCGCGACCGTGATCGCCGAGGACACCGACAACCACGAGCCGATCGATCCGGAGGAGCCGGTCAAGCCGACCCCGAACAACCCGGTCGCCAAGACGATCGTCGGCAAGGGTGTGACCTACTCGGCCAGCGGGGTGACCTTCACCCTGAAGTGCTCGGGTGCCTGTGGCGGGACGGCGAAGCTGACCACCCTGAAGCGGGTCAAGGTCAAGGGCAAGAGCTACCGCAAGGGCACCGTCCTCGCGGCGAAGCAGTACTTCATCGGCAAAGCGGGAACCAGGAGCGTCAAGCTCAAGGTGACCAGAGCCGGTAAGGGGATCCTGAAATCAGGCAAGGTCAAGAGGGCCTCACTCAGGATTAATGGAGGGACCAGCAAGGTGATGAAGATCGGGCGGCGCTAGCCCCGATCAATCGCCAGGGAGAAAAAGGGGCTCCGGTCGAAAGACCGGGGCCCTTTCTTGTTTCCGGGACCGGTGAGGCTACTCGGAGACCGGGAGGTCGCCGGCCAGTTCGGTCTTGCCGTTCTTTACGAACTGGACGTCGATCGTTTCGTTCTTGTTGTAGAAGCCGACCACGCCGAGCAGCATGACCAGCTTCTTCTTGCCGGTCTTTGTTTCCTTGATGATCTCGCGGGTGAAGAGGATCTCGTTGCCGCGCAGCACATAGTCGGTGCCTTCGGTCTGGGCGACGCCGTTGATGAAGACGACGACCGGCTGCTCGGCTCCGTCGGGCAGGGTCACGCGACGGCCTGCCGCGTAGGAGCCCTTGGGGATCTTCAGTTCTTCGGGTGCGTTCTCAGGCATGGTCGAGGAACATTTTCAACGATTTGATCGCCTGGGCGATGTTCGCCCCTTCCATGGCCTCCCGCCTGACCCCGCCGGCGTAAGGAACAATCGAGAGATCGCCGCGGATGTCGATCCCCGCGGTGGGAGGCTTGAACAGCCCCTTGCCGGTGATCTCGATCCGGGCGTTGACCTGATCGGAAGGCCCGTAGTCCCGGAATGCGGAGACCGAGTCGAGCGGACCTTCGGCGATCACCTCGGCGGCTGCCTTGCGGGCGGCACCGAGCGCTTGATCGAGATCATCGAACCGTTCCCGGCTCACGTCGGAGCCGTGGCGGATTGTGAGTTTCCAGGTGGCCATGTCGCGGCCGAAGGCGGATCGGTCCTAGGAAGGACGGGTGGCCGGTCCGGAGATCCGGTCCTCGCCGGTCCGTTCGCCGATCGGCACGTAATCGGCCTCGCGGGCTCCGGTGTAGATCTGGCGCGGCCGGGCGATCTTCTTGTCCGGGTCCTCGGTCATCTCCAGCCACTGGGCGATCCAGCCGGCGGTCCGGGCGATCGCGAAGATCACGGTGAACATTCCGGGCGGGATCTTCAGCGCTTCGTAGATGATTCCCGAGTAGAAGTCGACGTTCGGGTAGAGCTTGCGGGAGGTGAAGAACTCGTCGTCGAGGGCCTGCTTCTCGAGCTCGGTCGCCAGTTCGACCAGCGGGTTGTACTCGGTCGCTTCGAAGACATCGTCGGCGTGGCTCTTGATGATCCGGGCCCGCGGGTCGTAGTTCTTGTAGACCCGGTGGCCGAAGCCCATCAGCTTCTCCTCGCGGTTCTTGACCGCTTCGAGGAAGCCGGGAATGTTGTCGACGGTCTCGATCCGGCGCAGCATCTGCAGCACCGCTTCGTTGGCTCCGCCGTGGAGGCGGCCGTAGAGGGCGGCGATGCCGGCAGCGACCGCCGAGTACGGGTCGACGTCGGAGGAGCCGACCCCGCGCACGGCGCTGGTCGAGCAGTTCTGCTCGTGATCGGCGTGAAGGATGAAGAGCACGTCGATCGCCTTCGAGAGGCGGGGGTCCGGCTCGTAATTCGCCTCGGTCATCTTGAACATCATCGAGAGGAAGTTCTCCGGGTAGGAGAGATCATTGTCCGGATAGACGTACGGCAGGCCCATGTTGTGGCGGTACGAGAAGGCCGCCAGGGTCGGCATCTTGGCGATCAGGCGGATCGTCGCCAGGTACCGCTCGACCGGATCGGTGATCTGGTTCGAGTCAGGGTAGAAGGTCGAGAGGGCGCCGGTCGAGGCGAGCAGCATGCCCATCGGGTGGGCGTCGTAACGGAAGCCGGAAAGGAACTTCTTGATGTCCTCGTGGACGAAGGTGTGGTGGGTGACGTCGTGAACCCAGGCCTCGAGCTGCGGGCGGGTTGGTAGCTCGCCGAAGACCAGCAGGTAGGAAACCTCGAGGAAGGTCGAGTGCTCGCAGAGCTGCTCGATCGGAATGCCCCGGTGCTCGAGGATTCCGGCGTCGCCGTCGATGTAGGTGATCGAGGATCGGCAGGAAGCGGTGTTGGTGAAGGCCGGGTCGAAGGCCATCATCCCGAAGTCGTCTTCGTGGACCTTGATCTGGCGAAGATCGAGGGCCTTGATCGTGTCGTCTTCGATCGGCAGTTCGTAGGTGCGGCCGGTCCGGTTGTCGGTGACCGAAAGGGTGTCGCTCCCGGTGGCTACTCCGCCACCTTCGCCCTCATCGGGGGCGTCCGTCTGCTGTTCGGTCGACATGCTTCTCCTCGAATCCTTATCTCTTATCTCTGTCCGGACCAGTATTTCAGTTCGACTGATCCTTCAGGCGTTTCTCGCCCCAGGCGATGGCGGGTTTCCCGACAAATCGATTCGAGACCCAGGCCCAGGCGAGACTGAGCGGAACCACCGCCGCCGTCCAGACCAGCAGGCTGGTGAAAGTGCCCGTGCTCGAGATATCGAGCAATTGCCCGATATAGAAGGCCACCGGCAAGTGGATCAGGTACAGCCCATAGCTGAGAGTGGCACCGGTTGCGGCGAGGCGATTGTCGAAAAGTCGCTGCAGAAGAGCCGGACCGAGCGCCACGCAGAGAACGAAGACCGCCCGGCAGGCGGTGCCGACCAGGTTGGGCAGAATCGCGATTCGCCCGAGCCCCGAACCGTCGAAACCCGTGGTCGTGTTGACGGCGGCGTCGGAGAAGATGATTCCGGCGACGACCCAGCCGACCAGTGCCAGCCCGAAGGCGACCGGAAGGCCGGTGGTTTGCCAGCGGGTGCCGGGGTTTACCCGGGCTCGCTGGTAAAGGATCGCGGCGAACATCCCGGTCGCGAACGACCAGGCGAAGGAGGGCGACTGCTCGGTCGCGATGATCATGAGCTGTTCATGGGTCGCTCCTCCTCCGGCAAGCCAGTCAAGCGCGCCGGGCATGTGGTGGACCCCGTACTTCCAGCCCACGGTTACGGCCAGGGCGAGAACCAGAGCCAGATACGGCGACTTCAGCATCAGCCGGCTGAACGGCGGGAAGACCAGGTAAAGCCCGACCAGGACCGGGATCATCCAGAGGGCACCGTCGATCCAGAACCCGACCAGGAAGTCGGGGTCAACCATTCGAACTGCATTCTGGAGGTCGAATACATGGATCAGGAACTGGCCGACGGTCGGCATTTCCGGCTGGAAGGTCACCGGAATCAGGGCGATCATCAACACCAGGACCACCAGGGTGAGCCAGTACTCGGGCTGGATCCGCAGGGCCCGGCGGAAGTAGAAAGCGAGGGTGCCGTCCTTGAGCCTTCCCCGTCTGATCACCGGCAGGAAGAGCAGAAATCCGCTGATCACGAAGAACAGGTCGATCGTGTTGCCGAAGAAGGTCCAGAGCACGTGACTCAGCGTGTCGTCGCGACCGATCGAAAGGATGCCGGCAATCCCGATCAGGTGCATCAGCACCACGCCGAACAGGGCGTAGGCCCTCAGGCCATCAAAGACCCCGATTCGCGCGTTTTGCGCCGGGGCTGTTTTCGCGTCAGTTGGCAGCAGCGGAAAAATTCGTCATCGAGCGCAGGGCGACGAGCCGGGACTCGATCTCGTCCCTGGTCAGGCGGCCGACCCGCTCGGTGCCGAACTCTTCGACGTTGTACGAGGCGAGCACGGTGCCGTACCCCATTGCCGTTCTCAGAGTTTCCTGGTTGACCTCCCCGGCTTCGCCATCGAGGTAACCGAGGAAGCCACCGGCGAAGGAATCGCCGGCTCCGGTCGGATCCCGCACGTCCTCGAGCGGGAAGCCGGGCAGGGCGAAGAAGCCATTCGGGGTGAAGAGCGCGGCGCCGTACTCGCCCTGTTTGGCGATCACCGCGCGGGGGCCCATCTCCATGACCGCGGCTGCGGCCCGGGCCAGGTTCGGCTCCCCGGTCAGCTGACGGATCTCGGCGTCGTTGATCAGCAGGCAGTCAACCTCGGAGATCGCCTGGACAAGCGAGTCCTTCGCGATGTCGATCCACAGGTTCATCGTGTCGAGGCCGACGAACTTCGCACCGGGGCACTGGGCCCGGACCTCGCGCTGAAGGTCGGGCTGGATGTTCGCCAGGAAAAGCAGGTCCGCCTGCTTCGATACTTCGGAGAGCTTCGGCTGGAAATCGCCGAACACATTGAGCTGAGTGTCATCGGTATGGGCGGTGTTGAGATCGAACTCGTAGTGGCCCTTCCAGAAGAAAGTCTGGCCGCTGACCCTTTCGATGTCCTCGGTGATCACGCCCCGGTTCTCGAGCACATCGAGTTCGGTCTGGGTGAAATCATCGCCGACCGGCCCGACCACGCGGACCTCGGTGAAGAAGCTGGCGGCCAGCGAAAAATGGACTGCGGAGCCGCCGAGCATGCGCTCGCGCTGGCCGAACGGGGTGGCGACCGCATCGAAGGCGATCGAACCGACAACGGTAAGAGACATGGCGGGGATCGTACTCACCGCCGTGAAAGGATGACCGGGTGAAAGCGATCCAGATCGAGGAGTTCGGCGGACCGGAGGTGATGAACCTGGTCGATCTGCCCGATCCGGTTCCCGCCGAAGGGGAGAGCCTGGTCACGATCAGCCGGGCCGGGGTGAATTTTTCCGACACCCACATCACCAACGACCAGTACGTCGCCAGGCAAGAGCTGCCGCTGGTTCCCGGGATCGAGTTCGTCGGCGCCACGGCTGAAGGCCGGCGGGTGGCTGCCGTTGTTCCAAACGGGGCCTACGCGGAGAAGATCGCGGTGCGGGAATCGGCCCTGGTCGAAATCCCGGACGGGATCGACGATGAGCAGGCGGCCGGGATCATGATCCAGGGGGTGACCGCCGACGGTGTGCTGAGCATCTCCGGGAACCTCAAGGCAGGGGAGACAGTGGTGGTCGGCGCGGCGGCAGGAGGGACCGGCAGCCTTGCCGTGCAGCTGGCCCGTTCGATGGGGGCCGGAAAGGTGATCGGACTGGCTTCGGGCGAGGAGAAGCAGCAACTGGTGCTGGGCCTGGGCGCCGACGCGGTCGTCGATTCGCGCAGCCCGGATCTGGGTGACGAAGTGCTGGAGGCAGCCGGAGGCCCGGTCGACCTGGTGCTCGAGATGGCGGGAGGCGATTCCTTCGATCAACTGCTCGGAACACTCGCTCCATTTGGCCGGATGATCGTGGTCGGAATCGCATCCCGCGAGCAAAATGCGATCAGGACTGGCAAACTGCTCAAGAACAGCCTCAGTGTTACCGGCTTCTGGCTGATGCACCTGCTGGCCCGGCCGGAACTCGCCCGCGACTCGATTGACCGGGTTTTCGGCGCTACTGCCCGGGGTGAACTATCAGCCGTGGCCGGAGGAACTTTCGGCCTTTCCGAAGCCCGCCAGGTCCACCGTGACATTGCCGGACGAAAGACAGTCGGCAAACTGCTTTTGGACCCAAAGAGATGACTGAACAGACAGAAGAGACAGAAGAGAGACTTTTCAAGGATCTCGGGCTGATGCCGGAGATCCAGCAGGCGATCGACGAGATCGGCTTCGAGAAGCCGAGCCCGATCCAGGCAGAAGCGATTCCGGAGTTGCTCGGCGGTCACGACGTGATCGGCCAGGCCCAGACCGGCACCGGCAAGACGGCCGCTTTCGGCCTGCCGATGCTGCAGTACCTCGACCCGGGCAACGACGAGGTCCAGGCCATAGTCCTGACCCCGACCCGCGAGCTCTGCATCCAGGTGACCCAGGCGCTTCGCTCCTACGCCGAGCACCTCGACATCGAGATCGTTGCCGTCTTCGGCGGCGCCCCGATCCGCAGCCAGCAGGCCCAGCTCCGTTCCGGCGCCCATGTGGTCGTGGCCACGGTCGGCCGGATGAAGGACCTGATCTCACGCCGTTCGCTGGTCCTGACCGCGGCCCGTTTCGTGGTGCTCGACGAGGCCGACGAGATGCTCGACCTCGGCTTCATCGAGGACGTCGAGCGGATCCTCCGGATGTGCCCCTCGGGCCGGCAGACCGCCCTGTTCTCGGCGACCATGCCACCGCCGATCAAGCGTCTCGCCGACACCTTCATGTACGACCCGGTGACGATCTCGATCACCCCGAAGACCCTGACCGTCGACGCGATCGAGCAGGCCTTCGTCGAAGTGCCGGGCCGCGAGAAGGTCCAGAAGCTGGTCGACGTGGTCAAGGCGGAGGACCCCGAGCAGGCGATTCTCTTCTGCCGGACCAAGATCGGGGCTTCGCGGCTCGAGCGGGACCTCAAGAACCGCGGACTGGACGTGAAGGCGCTTCACGGCGACCTCAGCCAGGGCGTCCGCGACGGAGTGATGCTCGCTTTCAAGAACCACCGCTGCAAGCTGCTCGTGGCGACCGACATCGCGGCCCGCGGTCTCGACGTCGATCACGTCACCCACGTGATCAATTACGACATCCCGAACAGCTCGGAGACCTATGTCCACCGGATCGGCAGGACCGGCCGGGCCGGGCGGACCGGCCGGGCGATCACCTTTGTGACCCCGGACCAGCGGCGCGACCTCGAGCAGATCAAGAAGGACGTGAAGGCCTCGATCGCCGAGTGGGAGAAGCCGGAGGACCGGATCGAGCATGCCCGGCCGCCGCGACGCAAGCGCCGGGGCGAATCACCGGCGCCGCTCGACGACCAGCCGGCGGTTGAAGTCGAGCAGGTCGAGGACGTCGATGAAGTGGTCGAGATTCCGCTGGCAAAGGAAGCCGCAGAATCCGGCCCCGAAATCCCCGACGCCGCTGACGGAGCGGTCAAGCTCTTCGTCAACCGGGGCTCCCGCTCGGGAGTCACCGAGGAAGACCTGCGCTGGGCGCTGCGTGAAGGTGCTGTCCTGGCCGATGAACAGGTGGCCGACGTTCGGGTCCTCGAGCGGTTCTCGTTCGTTGAAGTCGACGGCGACGTGGCGGAGAAGACCGTCGAGTTCCTCGACGGCACCCGGCTCAAGGGCTCGGGTATCCGCGTGGAGATCGCCAAGAACTAGATGAGGTCCTCGATCTTTTCGAGGAGCGGCTCGAACTCGATCGGCTTCGCGAAGACCGCGTTGGCCTGTTCCCGCTGACCGTGGTTCAGCTCCTGGCCGGTGACCAGGATCACCGGCAGGTCACCGTGACTCCGGCGGATCCGGGCCAGGGTCTCCAGCCCGTCGAGGCCGGGCATCTGGACATCAGCCAGGACCAGGTCCGGCACCAGCCCCTCTTCCAGGCGCTCCAGGGCCACTTTGCCCTCGGGGACCACGTCGATCGAGTAGCCGGCCATTTCCAGCCGCCGCCTCAGCAGCAGGCCGATTGCCGGGGAGTCCTCGATGACCAGGATCCGGTTCAAACCGGGCCAGGCTCTCCGGGTGTGAGAGCGGAGTCGTGGTCGATCGGGAAAAGCAGCGTGAAGACCGTGCCCTTGCCGGGCGTCGATTCAACCGTCACCTCCCCCCGGTGGAGCTGAATCAGCCGCTTGGTGATCGAGAGGCCGATTCCCGAACCGGCGCGGTCTCCGGCGGTCGCGCTCGCGCCCCGGCGGAAGCTGTGGAAGGCATCCTCGGCCCGCTCGAAGGGAAGTCCTTCTCCGTCATCACGGACTTCGATCGCGATCCGGTCGCCTTCGATCCTCGCCTCTGCCTCGATCGTGGTTCCCTCGGGGTTGTGAATCGAGGCGTTGTTGATCAGGTTGGAAATCATCTGGGTGGACCGTGCCCGGTCGGCCCGGATCGACGGAATGCCGGGTTCGATCTCGCATTCCAGGGTCTGACCGAGAGCTTCGACCCTCGGCTTGAGGGTGGAGACCACCGAGCGGAGTACCTCGGCCAGGTCGACATCACAGAGATTGAGCCGAAGTTCGCCGAAGCTGTTGCGGCTCAAGTCGAAGACGTCCTCGACCAGTACCGCCAGGTGACGGGCAGTGGTCTCGATGATCGCGGCCGCTTCCGCCTGTTCGGGAGCCAGGTTGGAGGTGTCCATGTTGAGGATCTCCGAAAAACCCCTGAGCGTGGTCAGCGGCTCCCGCAGTTCATGCGAGGCGGCCATGGTGAAGGCGGCCCTGCGCTCGTTCATCGATTCGTTCCAGTCGGTGTCCCAGACGGTCAGGACCAGTCTTCCTTCCTGGCCCGGACGGTCCCAGACGATCCAGTGGAGTTCGGGTCCTCCTGGAGCTCCGGGGAAGGTGACGATCTCCCGCCTGACCAGCAACCGGTCGATCTTCTGGTCATGCGTGAGCTCTTCCAGGGCCGAACGGAAATCCGTTCCGCGCCTGATCGAAGGGAGCATCGCTTCGGCGGTGGCGTTCACGTAGATCACCGTGCCGTCGGAGTCAAGGGTGACTATCGAACTCGGCAGGGTGTCGAGCGAGTCACGCAGCAACCCAAGATCGTCCCCCTCAGACTCCCTTCCGGCGTTCATCGCTAGAGCCTAGCGGGCGCCGCCGTCACCCCCTGACTCGTAGTCTCTGCTCCATGAGTTCTCAAACCGATGGAATTTCGCACGGTCCGCTGGAGGAGTGGTTCCGGGAGCGGGTGGCCGGTCTCGAGCCGCCGCTCGACTACGAGAAGATCCACGGTGGTATGTCGAACCTGACCTACCTGGTCACCGACCAGGGTGGTTCGCGCTGGGTTCTGAGGCGACCGCCGCTCGGCAAGACGCTCGGATCGGCCCATGACATGGGGCGCGAAGTCAGGGTCGTGACCGCCCTGAGCGGCACCGGGGTGCCGGTGCCACCGGTGGTCGGGTACTGCGAGGACGATGAGGTGACCGGCGCCCCCTTCTACGTCATGGAGTTCGTCGAGGGTCCGGTGATCCGCGGTCCCGAACAGGCCGCAGCCTTCCCCTCGGAGGAACAGCGCCGTCGCCTCGGGGAGGGTCTGGTCGAGACCATGGCGAAGATCCATTCGGTCAACGTGGACGAGGTTGGGCTTGGCGACCTCGGCCGACACGACGGCTACGTCCAGCGACAGCTCAAGCGCTGGTCCGGCCAGTGGGATAAATCGAAGACCCGCGAACTGCCCCTGGTCGAGGATGTTCATTCCCGCCTGGTCGATCTGGCCCCGCCGCAATCCGCAGTGACCCTGGTCCACGGCGATTACCGACTCGATAACGTGATCTACAGCCCGACCGGCGAGGTCGCTGCGGTGGTCGACTGGGAGCTCTGCACGATCGGCGAGCCGCTGGCCGATCTCGGGCTGCTGATGGTCTACTGGCGCGAAGCCGGGGACGACCAGATTCCGTTGATCACCCCGGCCACGGTCGAACCCGGATTTCCGAAGCGGGCCGAGCTCGCGGCGCTCTACGCCGAGATCACCGGGCGGGACATTTCGAAGCTCGACTACTTCGTCGCGCTCGGCTTCTGGAAGCTGGCGATCATCGCCGAGGGTGTGCTGGCCCGGTTTGCCGCCGGACAGTACGGCGATGACATTGGTGATGTGGTCGAGAGGTCGCAGGCGACGATCGACCTCCTCGTCGGCCAGGCCGACGAAGCGATCAACCGGATTTCCTAGGCAGGTCGGGCGGTTCCGGCATCTCGATGTCGCAGGCTTCGAAGGCGGCCTGCATCTCCTCCGGGTCCGGCATCGCTCCGGGATCTCCCTGGCCTGGATCTCCGGCGCTCCGGTCGGGCAGATCTACGCCCTGACTCGTTACGCATTCTTCCTGCTTGGCGGTCAACTGCATCGGTCCCGCTGCTCCACCCGGCGGCGGGGTTCCGGTCGGCTGACCCGGAATCTCCGAGGTCTGGCCGGCCGTCGTCCCTGCCGAAGCGGTGGTCTCGGTTTCGCTGCTGCCCGCGCCACAGGCGGTCAGCCCGAAGCTCAGGCCGGCTGCGGTCAGGGTTGCCACACAGGCGACCTTGCGGCTGCGGTTCAGGTTGGGGCGACTCATGCTTCTCCTTCGGTCGGTTGCCTTCAGGAGCAATCCTGGAGGTGGAACCTCGGAAAAACCTGAGCCGCTCCTGAGCGGTTCTTGTGGCTGGCCGGAGGGTCAGGCTGATTCAGCGGCGGCGCGCTTCTTCTGGAAGCGCCCGACCTCGCGCCTTGCGATGACCATCTTGTGGACTTCGTCCGGCCCGTCGGCGAGGCGGAGCGTGCGGCTGTAGCGCCACATCGCGGCCAGCGGCGTGTCCTCGGTCATGCCGAGTGCGCCGTGGACCTGGATCGCCCGGTCAAGTACATCCATGACCATGTTCGCGGCAACCACTTTGATCATCGAGATCTCCTGGCGGGCCGCCCGCTTGCCGATCGTGTCCATCTTCCAGGCGGCATTCAGCGAAAGCAACCTGGCTTGATCGATCTCCATCCGGGACTTGGCGATGAAGTCCTGGACGAACTGCTTCTCGGCGAGGGGGCCGCCGAAGGCTTCGCGGTCAGCCGCCCGCAGGCACATCATCTCCAGGGCGCGTTCAGCGGTGCCGATCGCCCGCATGCAATGGTGAATGCGGCCAGGGCCGAGCCGGTCCTGGGCGATCAGGAAGCCACCGGCCCGGGCCCCGAGCAGGTTCTCTTCGGGGACCCGACAATCCCGGTAGATGATCTCGGCGTGACCGGGGCCCTTGTCGTGGCCCATCACCGGGACCGGCCGGATCAGGTCGAAGCCCGGGGCATCTACGGGAACGATGATCATCGAAGCATTCGCGTACGGGTTCTCGCTCTGCTCGGTGTTGACCATCGCGATCGCGAACTCGGCACCGATCGCGCCGGAGGTGAACCACTTATGGCCATTGATCACCCACTCGCCGCCTTCAAGGTCAGCTCTCGCGGCCAGGCCGGTCGGGTCGGAGCCGGCGGTGTCCGGTTCGGTCATCGAAAAACAGCTGCGAATGCTGCCATCGATCAGCGGCTCCAGGTACTTCGCCTTCTGATCATCGGTGCCGTGCTCGAGCAGGATCTCCATGTTGCCGGTGTCCGGCGCGGAACAGTTGAAGGCCATCGGGGCGACCAGGGGGCTGCGGCCCATCTCTTCGCAGAGCAGGGCGTACTGCCAGTTGTTCAGCCCGGCGCCGTACTCCTCGTCGGGCAGGAAGAGGTTCCAGAGACCCTCGGCCCGGGCCTTGTTGCGGATCTCGACCAGGGCGGCGGGGTAGGCAACCCCGGCCTTGACTTCATCGTCGATCGCCTGGTGAAGCTCCGCTTCGCGCGGATAGATGTGCTCGTCCATGAAGGCACGGACGCGCTCGAGGAGCCCTTCAACTTCGGAACCAGCTTCGAAATCCATGCGCGGGACGCTACTACCCGGCGAAGTGTTGCAGCGCCCGCGAAGTCGCAGGTCTCGTAGAAAGCCGCAACCGGCTCGGTACATCCCCGAAAAAGCTCTCGCGAGACTGGACGTCCAGTCTCGTCAGGAAATTTCCGGAGCTGTCAGGCCCGGCGGTAGCGAGCGAAGAGGTCGCCGTCGGCCTCGTTCAAACCGACCAGTTCGAACCTGGCTTCCTCGGGAAGATTGCTCTCGAGGATGCGGGGAGCATCGCCCCCGGTCGCGACCGGGGTGATCGTCAGGAACAGATCGTCAACCAGGTCGCCGGCGACCAGTTGCCCGAACAGGTGGGGGCCACCCTCGCAGAGAACGGCACGGACCCCTTCCTCGCGCCGCAGGTGGGCGAGCACGTCGGCGCTGTCGATCAGGCCGTCGAAGGTCACCAGTTCAACCGGGGTTTCGGTTTCCGGAGCCTGGTTCTTCCGGGTAAAGATGACCACCCGGCCGTTGCCGTCGGTGAACAGGGGAGCGTCGAAGGGCAGGTCGAGATCGCCGCTGATGATCACCGCGAGGGCATCCTCTTCGAGACCGGCGGATTGCCTTCGCTGGCGGAACTCCGGCCGCGAGATGATCCGGCCGTAACGCTCGGCCCGCATCGTGCCGCCGCCGATCATCACCGCGTCGAAACGGGTCCTCAGGCCGAGCAGGTGCTCGGTGTCGGCTTCCGACCCGAGCTCCTTCGACCGTCCGGAGATCGAGGCCCGGCCGTCGAGGGTGGTGATCATGTTGACCGCCACCCACGGTCGGTCTTCGAGGGCATGTTCGAAAGGCCGGTAGGCCTCGAGCTCGGATTCGAGGTCGGTCGGGCCGGGGTCCGGAATCAGGCGACGCATGGGGCCAAGTTACCCTGCGCCGACGGCGCGAACCAGATCAGGAGTAGTCGTGCCAGCCGTCGAAGTCCCGGCCGGACCATTCCTTCAGGCCGGCGACGTCGTCGCGGAAACGGCCCTTCAGGGTTTCCATCAGGTCGTCCGGGATCTCCGGCTTCGGGGCCGGGGGCTTGTCCGGGTCGTGGACGACCTTCTCGACCATCCAGCGCATCGACTCGGGCAGGCGGTCGAAATTGCGGTCGAAAGCACGGAAGCCGGGAAGCTTGATCAGCTTCTCCATGAACTGGTACTTGTCGTCCTGCTTGGCCGCCGACTTCTCCCACTGGCGGTCCCACTGCTCGGAGGTGAAGTTCTCGTCGACCCCGAGGTAGCGGAAGGCCTGGCGCATCGTCTCGTCGCGCTTCTTGCCGAGATCCTCCTGGGTGATGATCTCGATCTGGTCGCGGTCGAAGTACTCGAGGTAGGGCTGGAGCTGCATCCAGTACTGGGAGCGCTGGACGTAGGCCGTGTCCGGAAGCGAGAGGGTCGGTGCGAACTCGCGGGTCTCGTATCCGGCACCGGTTGCGTGAACCCAGTGGGAGAGGATCCGCTTGATCGGGTCCCGGACCATGTAGATCAGCTTCACGTCGGGGACGTGCTTGTGGATCCGCTCGGCCACCCCGTTGAACCGTGGGCCGTTCGTGTAATGCGGGGAGGACTCGCCGTTGATCTTGACCGTGCTGTCGAAACGGTTCTCGTACCACTCGAAACCGAGATCCCAGTTCTGCTCGGCAGCGAAGAAGTTGAGCTCCTTCGGTTTCGACATGTGGATCTCGGGGTGAAGTCCGAGGTAATGGTGAATCGAAGTGGTTCCGCACTTGAGGCCGCCGATGATGATCATGTTCGGCAGGGTTGCCGTCTTGCTCTTGCGGCGCGGCAGCCGACGGTTGCGATCGGACGTGAAGCGCTCGCGAGCGCGCGAGCACATTGCGTCATCGGCAGGGTCGTAGGTGGCCTCGGGGGCGGTCACTTTTGTATCGGCGGTTTCTGACACGGCCGAGTAGTCTAGAGGTCATGGGCAAAACTCTGTCCTCGGTCCGGGAACGCAGGAGGGCGGCCTGCTTCGTCGGCGGGGAACGCCGGGCCACCAGCCCGTCTTATCCCCTTCTCCTTGCATCCCGCCCTCCTGCGTTCCCGGACCTTCGGGACGTTTGCCCATGACCTCTGCGCCGGGAATGGCAGTTTCGAACCCTTCCGCAGCATCCGAGGCTGGGCCGGAGGTGACTCTTCCCTGGCGTGGTCCGGGTGAAGGGCGGCCCGATCTGCCCTTCCCTCCGGCCCGGCAGCCTCTGCTTCACAAGGGTCTGATGCGCAAGCGGTGGCGCTACGTCGGCTACTACGGCGAGGAGATCATGCTCTGCGCCGGCGTGGTCAGGATCGGTCCCTTCAACCACACTTTCTGGTCGGTCTGGGACCGCCTCGAAGGCAAGGTCTGGGAACACACGAGGCTGCGTCCCGGCGGCCCGGAAGTTGTTTTGGACGGTCCGGTGGTCGAAATCCGCACCGGCAACGTCAGGGCCGCGCTCAGGTTCGGCGAGATCGAGCCGATCGAGGTCGTCGCCCCCAGCGGCCGGGGCTGGGGCTGGACCCGCAAGCGGGCCGGGGTGCCGGTGGCCGGCCGGGTCATCCTCGACGGGAAGACCCGGGAAGTCAAAGGCTTCGGGGTCGACGACGAGTCCGGCGGTTACCACGCCCGTCATGTCAAGTGGAAGTGGTCAGCCGGAATCGGGGAATCGAGTGAAGGCAAGGCCGTGGGGTGGAATCTCACCGAAGGCATCAATGACGCAACAGTTGCCAGCGAACGGGCCGTCTGGGTCGACGGAGTCCGGGTTCAAGGGCTCGGAGGAGGGCCTCGAGTTCGAGTTCGGGGGAGCCGAGCGCGAACGGCATGACAACTTCGGGCTGATCCGCTCCGATTACCTTCATCGCTTCGGCACCTTCACCGGTCACCTCGACGGGATCGAGCTGGCCTCGGCCGCCGGGGTGATGGAGGATCACGACGTCGCCTGGTGAGCCTCAGGCCGACCAGCCGACATGGCTCGGGTCGACCTTCCAGCGCCAGGGCGGCTCGTCGCCGGCCGGCAGTTCATAATGATTCCGGCCCGGCAGGATCTCCAGCGGCACCAGGCGCGGACTGTCTTCGAGCAGCACCCTGGTGCCGGAGGCAGCCTCGATCTCGGCTGGCCCGGCGATGCGTTCGATCCGCTCCCAGCCAATTGACGGCCGGTAGAGCCAGTAGGTGATTCGCCAGCCCTGCCCGGCTCCAAGCCGGTTCACCTCGGTGAAGAGGGTCAGCCTCCGGTTGGCGGTGGTCAGCCGTCCATCCCCCGTGCCGACCGCGCAGCTCGGGCGCTGGCAGTAACGGAAGTCGACCGGGACCAGCATCGACCCGTCCCGGCCGGCGGCAGCCAGAGGAAGGGGGGCGAGCCAGCGAACGGCTCGGGCCAGGTCCCAGCCGTAAGCCGAAACTGCGGGATGCTGCCTGCAGACACCTGGCTCTCTCGGCCCGCAGGCGATCCGGTTGGCGATCCTGATCCCCAGCCCGTGGCCGGGCGGGTCATCCTTTCCGGCGAGGCTGATCGCGACCAGCACCGCGAAGACGGCGGAGAGCAGCAGGACTATCCCGACCTGCTCGACCGTGGCCGATCCCCTCGTCCCGGATGCTCTTCTGGCGGACATGGGCCGAAGCTAGAAGGAAAGTGCTGACCTGTGGCTCTACAGGTGCAACGATTTGGTGACGGGCTCCGGCCGGCGGTCCCGGGTCGCTAGATTTGTCCCATGGAAGGTTCCCCGTTCAACATGTTTGGTGACCCCGACGAGCTTCGTCAGCGCATGCAGGAGATGGCTGACCAGATGCAGTCCTCGCAGGAAGTCGCCTGGGCAGACAACGCGATCCGGCTCGCGGTCGAGATGACCGTCGCTTCTATCGGCCGGCTCAACCTGACCGGCACATCCGACGAGCAGGCGATGCAGGTGCGCGACGCGATTCGCGTGGTCTTCCCGGAGGCAGTGACCCTGGTCAGGGAAGCTCGCCAGGGACTCCGCTGAACGATCTCCGTTTCAGAGACCGCGGCTCCGGGCCGCCGGTTCTGCTGATCCACGGAACCGGCACCGGTTCCTCGGTCTTCGACGAGGCGGTCGGTTCGCTGGCCGGCGAGTGGCGCCTGATCACCCCCGACCGCCGTGGCTGGGGTGAATCGGTTCCGGACGACGAGTACCGGCGCACCTCGATCGCCGAACAGTCGATCGAGATCGCTTCCCTTCTCCGCCGGATCGAGTCCGGCCCGGTGACCGTGATCGGTCTCGGCTTCGGGGCCGTCGTGGCCCTCGAGCTCTCCCTTGCCGATCCGGAGCTGGTTGGGCGGGCCTTCCTGATCGAACCGCCCGTCTTCGGGGCGATCAGCGCTGCCACCGAAGGCATGTCAGCCGACGTCGATGCGATTCGCGCCGCCGCTGACGAAGGTGGGGAGGAGGCCGCCTACGAACTCTTTCTGGCCGGTGACCTGCGCACACTGGGGCTCGGTGCCGAGCGCTTCGCCGGGTCGGCCGAACGTGGCCCGACAGCGGCGAGGTCTTTCCTGGTCGAGCTTCCGGCGGTTCCCGCCTGGCCGCTCGACCCGGTGCGTCTCGCCGGTCTCGAAGCCGAGGTGACCGTCGTGACCCTGCCTTCGACCCCGGCCCTGCTCAGGCACGCGGCCGAAGCCGTGGCCGATCGCGTCCCGGGCGCGGAAACGGTCCACTCGAGCCGCGACGGCATCGGTTCTATCCCGGGCCTGCTCTCTTAGAGAACCTGGATCCCGGCCCGGACCGAGCTGCCTTTGCGGAAGCCGATCGCGACCAGCTCAAGCGGAGCCGCGATCACGATCGCCGGAATCGCCAGCACGACCGAGATGAACCAGTCGAGTCCGCGCTTCCAGCCATGATCGGCGGCGACCTTCTCGGCCTTTCCGAGCGAGCCGAGCACGATGTTCTGGCCGAAGGTGAACATGTTGATGCCGGACTGCCACATCGCCGCGATGCCCCGGAGCGGCCGAAAGCGGGTTTCGGTCACGATCTGGTCGCGGGTAGCGATCGCATCGGTGAGGGCCTTCGGGGTGATCCGGTAGCGGCGGGAGGTGCCGAGGCCGGTCCAGGCGCCCCCGGTCAGCGAACAGGCGAGCGAATCGCGGTTCTCGAACTCGATCGAGCCATCCCCGGCCCGGTCGAGGTCGAGCTCGGCCAGCACATCCGCGGTCGATCCCGGGTCAAACGAGAACTCGATCTTGAGCCCGGACTCCCCCGGCTTCCGTTCGCCGGCCCGCTTCGGGAAGAAGAACTTCTCTCCGTGGCTCAGGACCGCGAGGCCGCAGGCCTCGCAGCGGTGAGCGATCCCGGTACCGACCGGCATGCCGACCCAGGGAAACAGCGGTTCACCGCAGGCTGGGCAGGGCGGGTTCTCCGGTCCGGCACCGGCTTCAAGGGGAACGTGGGGGAGATCTACTGCCAAGGTCGCTGTAGCGTATTGGCCAGTGAGTTCCGATGACTCCACTCAGTCCAGGATCGAATCGGCGATAGTCGCCGCTTCGCCGTTCTTCGATTTCGTTCTCTCGGTCGGTGAACGCATCTCCCGCATTGCCGAACCGGTCGATTACGAGTACTACCCGGTCCGCGACGAGGACGAAGACCAAGAGGAACGCTCCACCGACTGACTGGCCTATAGGCTTCCCGGACTCCGCGCCCAGCCTGCGGGGTCCCGATCATGACTTCCAAAGCAGAAACACTCGCGCGCGAAAAGAAATGGGCCCTGCCCGCCGGCATCGTTGCGGTCGCCGGCGTAGCCATGTACTTCATCGGCCAGTTCGTCGGCAGCTCCGGACTGGGTTCACCGGAGGGTTCGGCCGAGATCCTCGCCGCGGTTTCGGAACACAAGTCCAACGTGATGCTCGGGGCGGCGATCCAGGGGATCGGAATTGCCGCGCTCTCGATCCCGCTTGCCTTCCTCTTCCTCGCCGCCCTGGCCAGGTCCGAACGGATGCGCAGAGCGTTCATCCTTGTCGCGATCGTCGGACCGGTCTTCGTCGGGATGGGAACGATCGTAAGCGCCCTGACCCTGACCTCGGTCTCCGATGACTGGAAGGGCGACGCCACCGCCGGGGTGACCAAGTGCTTCGAGGATTCCGCTTCCAGCGAGAACGAAGCGACCGGGACCAGCGGCGAAACCGGCAGCACCGGAGCGAGCGGAGCCGAAGGCTCCGGAGCAGACGCTGACGCGACCGGGACCGAGCCGAGTGGCAGCGCCACCAGCACCGCCCTCACCGAAGAGCAGAAGGACGATTGCCGCGACGAAGCCGCCGACGACCTCCGCAACGATTCCAGCACCTCCGGGCTGGCGCTCGGCCTGCTCGGGTCCGGTGCGATCGGCTTCCTGATCGGCCTCTTCTACACGGCCCTCAACTCGATGA
Source organism: Solirubrobacterales bacterium (assembly GCA_020438425.1). Classification (GTDB taxonomy): domain Bacteria; phylum Actinomycetota; class Thermoleophilia; order Solirubrobacterales; family 70-9; genus 67-14. Next base: position 22,952 of record JAGQUQ010000001.1, on the reverse strand, counting down.
GGGTCGGCCTGCTTTCCCGTTTCTGGGGTTCGCTCGGCATGGCAGTCGGCGTGATCCTGATCCTTCCCACCCTGCAGATCATCGCTTTCGCCTGGTTCATCTACCTCGGACTGCTTCTGGCGGGGTGGATGCCCGGTGGCCGTCCGCCCGCCTGGGCGGCCGGTGAGGCGATCCCCTGGCCGATGCCGGGTGAAACCCAGCCCGATGACGATGACGTGATCGACGGCACCGCCGAGGAAGTCGAACCCTCCGCCGACGAACTCGAGCCCGGTGAAGCGGGTGACTTCCCCGACGACGACGGTCCGCAGGGCGAGCGTCGCAAGCGCAAGAAGCGCAACTGAGCAAGCCGCGTTCTGAGACGATTCGGGGGATGGCCTCGCAGTCTCTGACCGTTGCCGAATTCATCGAACTCCCGATCGTCAAGGCCGGGCTGCCCGAACTCGTGGCCGGAACGGAGGGCCTCGAAGCCGAGGTGCGGTGGGTCCATCCGCTCGACGTTCCCGACGTCTCGGACCTGCTTCGCGGCGGCGAGATGATTCTCACCACCGGCGTCTCGATCGGCGAGGACGCCTCGGCGCAGCGTCGCTTCGTCCGCGACCTCGAGGCGGAAGGAGCGGTGGGAATCGCGGTCGAACTGGGCTTCGCCTGGAACCGGGAACTCCCGAAGGCCCTGGTTGAGGAAGCCGACCGGCGCCACATCCCGATGGTCGCCTTCCGGCGGGGCATCCGGTTCGTCGAAGTTTCCGAAGTTGTCAACGGCAGCCTGCTCGACTCGGGGCATGCGCTCGCCCGGCGTGGCGAGGAGCTTCACCGGATCCTCGACCGGCTCGTCCTCGAAGGCGAAGCCGCCGAATCGATCCTGGCCGAGGTTTCCCGGAGGATCGGGAACCCGGTGGTGCTCGAGGACGCCCGGGGCGAGCTGGTCGCGCTCGGTTCGGTCACCCGCCAGGAAGACGAGGTTGTCGACACCTGGTCGGGCCTCAAGTGGTCGGACCGGGATCCGGGAGAGGCTGAAGGCGCCGTCTCGGTTCAGGTCATGGTCAGGGGCCGGACCTGGGGCCGGGTGATAGCCCTTCAGACAGACGACGAGTTCGACCGCTTCACGCCGATCGCGCTCGAGCGTGCCGCAGTTGCCGTGGGGCTCGGTCTGATGCGAGGCGGGGAGGAGGCCGAGCTCCGGGCCCGTTCCCGGGGGAATCTGCTGTTCGAACTTGCGGCCGGTCTGATGGAGCCGCTGCCGGCGGCCCGGCGGGCATCGACGATGGGCTTCCCCCGGCGCCACGGGCAACTTGTTCCGATCGCGGCGGTCTGGCGACCCGACGCGATCGAAGACGGGGTCGGCTACGAAGAGGCCTGGGCTCCGCTCCTGCCGGCGATCCGGGCTGCGATGGCCGAGCCGGACCGTCCTGCCCTGCTCGGTTCCCGGGGGAACTGCGTGCTCGGGGTCCTCGACCGGGGCACCCTCGGATCGGAGCCCGATGACGTCGCTTCCCGAGAACGGCTTGCCCGGCGCTTCGCCGGGGTGCTCACCCGGCACGAAGTCGATCCCGGTTCCGTCGCGCTGGCGATCGGCGGGGCTGCCGGAGGCTGGGAAGAGCTCGCTCCGGCCCTGGTCCGGGCCCGGTTCGCGGCCGAGGCCGGTGCCGCCGGGCCGGTCAGGTCCTGGCATGACGCAAGCCGGACCGAGATCGGCCAGTTGCTGCTCTCGATGAGGGGAACACCGGAGCTGGCCCGGTTCAGTGACGAAAGGCTCGGCCCGCTGCTGGACCTGCCGGGCGAGCGCGGCCGGGACCTGGTCGACACCCTGGAAGTGTTTCTGCACAGCGGCGGCCGGAAGACCGAGGCCGCCGCCGAACTCGAGATCGAGCGGCAGTCGCTCTATCACCGGCTCTCGAGGATCGAGGAGGTCCTCGACGTCGACCTGAAGGACGGGGACACGGTCCTGGCGCTTCACCTCGCTGTGATGATCCGTCGCCTTCTCTAGAGCTCTCTAGGCAACCAGCTGGACCATCAGGACTACCCCGGCCACGATCGCGGCCAGGAAAGTCCCCAGCACCGCGACTCTCCGCTCCGGCGGGATCGCCTTGACCAGCATCGGTGCTCCGAGCAGGGCCGGCAGACCCATCAGCATGAAGACCACTCCGCAGACCCACCAGCCGACCGTGCTGCCCATGTTCTCCGGCGGGTACATCGCGTAGTCGAGGAAGTTGTAGCCCAGTGAAATGAACAGGGCCGGCCACCCGAGCAGGAGCAGGCCGGCCGCGCCCTTCGAGGCCTTCGCCCCGCCGAACATCGCCACGAACAGGCCGATGATCCCGGCCGGGATTCCGGTGAACATCAGGAGCTCGGCCCGGTCCGGGCAGGTCTGCCTGATCTCGTAGGCACCGCCCTCGGCACAGAACCCACCGACGTCCATCACGTCCCGCATACCCAGCCAGAGGGCCGAGATCCCGTAGGCGAGCATCGCCATGCCGATGAAGAAGATCAGGTACCCGACCAGCGAAACCGGCTCGTTCTTCGGGATATGCGACATGCGATCGGCGAGATCGGGCTGGATGTCGGAGCGGGACACGGTCGGAGCTTAACTGCACGTCATCCGGTCTTCGCGGATGACCACAGAAACCCGCCCCTCCCATTCGAAGGAATTGACGGTTGGGAGGGGCTCCGGCTACGGGCTCTCCGAGACCTGGGCCTGGAGTTCCTCCACCACCGAGGGGTCGCGCAGGGTGCTCACGTCCCCCAGTTCCTTGCCGTCGGCGATGTCGCGCAGCAGGCGGCGCATGATCTTGCCCGAGCGGGTCTTGGGCAGGTCGTCGGCGAAGTAGATCGCCTTCGGCCGCGCCAGCTTGCCGATCCGGTCGGCGACATGCTCGCGAAGCTCGTCGGTGAACTCATGCCCCGGAGGAGCCTGGTCATTGGGGATCGCGAAGGCGATGATCGCCTGTCCGGTGAAGTCGTCCGGCACCCCGATCACCGCAGCTTCGGCGACGTGGGGGTGGGAAACCAGCGAGGACTCGATCTCCATGGTCGAGAGCCGGTGGCCGGAGACGTTGATCACGTCGTCGATCCGGCCGACGATCCAGAAGTAACCGTCTTCGTCCCGCCGGGCGGCGTCTCCGACCAGGTAGGTCTCCTTGCCGTAGCGGTCCCAGTAGGCGTTGATGTAGCGCTCCGGTTCCTTGAACAGGGTCCGGGCCATGGCCGGCCAGGGCCGGGTCAGGACCAGGGTGCCGCCGCCTTCCTCGATTTCGTTGCCGTTGTTGTCGAAGATCGCGGCCCGGAACCCGGGTAGCGGGCGGGTCGCCGATCCCGGCTTCGTGGTCGTGATTCCCGGCAGCGGGGAGATCATCGCCGCACCGGTTTCTGTCTGCCACCAGGTATCGACGATCGGGCAGCGGCCGCCGCCGATGTGCTCGTTGTACCAGAGCCAGGCCTTCGGATTGATCGGTTCACCGACCGTGCCGAGCAGGCGAAGCGAGCTCAGGTCATGCGCGGCCGGAAGATCCTCTCCCCACTTCATGAAGGATCGGATCACGGTCGGGGCCGTGTAGAGGATCGTCACTCCGTAGCGTTCGACGATCTCCCACCAGCGGTCCTTGGTCGGAAAGTCAGGAGCACCCTCGAACATGATCGAGGTGGTCCCGTTGGCCAGCGGCGCATAGACGATGTAGGAGTGTCCGGTCACCCAGCCGATGTCGGCCGCGCACCAGTACACGTCGTCGTCTTTCAGGTCGAAGATCATCCGGTGGGTCGCGGTGGCCTGGGTCAGGTAGCCGCCGGTGGTGTGGACGATGCCCTTCGGCTTCGCGGTCGAGCCCGAGGTGTAGAGCAAAAAGAGCGGGTCCTCGGCGTCCATCGCTTCCGGTTCGCAGACCGGGTCGGACCCGGCGAGGGCGGTGGCCCAGTCGAGGTCGCGACCGTCCTTCATCGGCGGTTCGGTTCCGCAACGGTCGAAGACGATCACGGTCTCCATCGCCGGCAGCGTCTCCAGGGCATCGTCGATCGCCGACTTCATCGGCATCGGGTTGCCCCGGCGCAGCGTCGCGTCGGCGGTGATCAGTGCCCTGGCCTCGGAGAACTCCATCCGTTCCCGCAGCGACTCGGCCGAAAACCCGCCGAAGACGACGTTGTGGACCGCCCCGATCCGGGCGCAGGCCAGCATCGCGACCGCGGCCTCGGGCACCATCGGCATGAAGATGCCGACCACGTCGCCCTTGCCGATCCCGCGATCCTTGAGCGCATTGGCCAGTCGCTGGGTCTGGTCGTGGAGCCAGCCGTAGGTGACCGAGATCCGGCCCCCGGCGTCACTTCCGACACCGGTGACCGGCTGGTCATCGGGTCCGGCGTCTTCGGCTTCCCAGTGGTAGGCGATCTCGTCGGCGCGGCCGGCCGCGACGTGACGATCCAGGCAGTTGGCGCTGACGTTCAGCTTGCCGCCGGCAAACCATGTGACATGGGGCGGATTCGACCAGTCGAGCACCGTGTCCCAGGTCTCGATCCACTCGAGCTTTCCGGCCCAGCCTTCCCACCAGCCTTCGGGGTCGGCGTCGGCCCGGGCATAGACCTCCGGGTCGTTGAACTCGGCTGCCGCAGCGAAGTCGGCAGGGGGCGGGAATGTCTGCTCGGTCTTCAGCAGGACATCCAGCTCGGACTGGTCTGACATCGGGTCTCTCCTCCGGTCGGTTCCGGTACTGCTCGTGACCTCAATGCTAGCCCTCGTCTGCGCCGGGGCCGCTCCGGTCAGTTGTCGCCGAAGTGGAGGACCCAGATCCGGGCGCCGTCAAAGCCCGAGAAAGTCCCGCTTACTACGCCCGCACCGACATCGGTGAAGCTGCCGCTCAGGATCGCTTCCCGGTGCCCTTTCGACTTCATCCAGGCGATGAAGATATTGCGCACGTTGCCGAGGTAGCCGCTGCCCCAGGCGATGTTCTCCCCGGTCGCCCAGCCACCTTCGCCCAGATACCCGGACCGGCGGATCCAGAAATCGAACTTGCGTCCGCAGGCCTCGTGGGAGAAGTCACAGCGGAGGATGTCCCGGGCCTTCTTCCCGGCGGACCAGGTGAGCTGACGCTGGACCCGGTACTGCCGGAGGCCCTTCCTGGCCCGGGCGTAGTTGACCATGCATGTCATCGATTGGCGGGCCTTGGCCATTGCCTTGGCGCCCCCGCCAGCCTTGTGGTTCGGGCAGATCTTCGCGGGGGCGATCAGGGTCGCGGCTTCGGCGCGGTCGGGGCCGGACGGACCGGCACCGAGCATTAGCAGGGCGGCGACCAGAGACAAAGCGGCAAGCAGGCTTGACCGCTTGGCTAGGCTGGATAAAGGCGAAAGGAAAGGAAGATCAGGCAATGTCAGATGATTCAACACGTGTCACCACGACCGATGCGGAATGGAAAGAGAAACTTTCTCCGGAGGCGTATGAGGTGACTCGGAACGCCGCCACGGAACGACCCTTCACGGGCCCCCACCTCGACAACAAGCGTAGCGGCTCCTACACCTGTGTCTGCTGTGGCCAGGAACTGTTTTCCTCCGGCGCGAAGTTCGATTCCGGGACGGGCTGGCCGAGCTTCACCGAGCCGGCCAATCTCGAGCACGTCGAGCTCCGGCAGGACTCGAGCCACGGGATGGTCAGGACCGAGGTCGTCTGCCGGAACTGCGAGGCCCACCTCGGTCACGTCTTTCCGGATGGACCGGGTCCGGGCGGCCAGCGCTACTGCATCAACGGCTGCGCTTTGGACTTCGACGAAAAGTAGCTACTGGTCGTTGCCCGGTTCCAGGAAGGCGAACCGGGTGGCGATCGCCACGGCCTGGGTGCGGGTTTCCACGCCAAGCTTTGCGACGACGTTCCTCACATGGGTGTAGACGGTGGCCGGCTGAAGTCCGGTGACTTCGGCCACACCCTGGGCCCGCATCCCGGTTGCCAGCAGCGAGAGAATCTCCCGTTCGCGGTCGGAGAGTGACCTGAGGCGCTGAAGCTCGTCCGCTTCTTCCAGGTCCGCTTCACCGACCGGAAACCATTGTTCTCCACCGACCACGGCTTCACAGGCTTCCCGGATCTGGTCGATGCTCGCCGACTTGACGAGGAAACCGGCGGCGCCTTCACGCGCTGCCAGCCGGACCAGGTCCAGTTCCTCGTGGGCGGTGAAGACCAGGACCTTCAGATCGGGCCAGCGGCCGAGAACCCGGCGCATTGCTTCGATCCCGTTCACTTCGGGAAGTTCGACGTCGATCACCAGGAGGTCCGGGTGGTGCTCTCTGACCGCGTTCACCACGGCCGCACCATCGCCAACTTCGGCTACTACTTCGAACCCCGGGATTTCCTCGATCCGCTGCCTGATCGCCTGGCGAACGATCCAGTGGTCATCGCAGATCATGACCCGGTGGTTGCTCACAACCCGCCGATCTTCCTCGGGGCGCCGAAATCAACCAGTACTTCGGGGAGCTCGACCGATCCGTCAGCCTGCTGATGGTTCTCGAGCAGCGCGATGATCGTGCGGCCGACGGCGATCGCGGTGCCGTTCAGGGTGTTGACGAACTCGGGAGAGGCGCCGGGTTCGGGCCGGAACCGGCAGCCGATCCGCCGGGCCTGGAAGTCGGTCGTGTTGGAGCAGGAAGTCAGTTCCCGGTAGCGGTCCTGGCTCGGGATCCAGGCCTCGCAGTCGAACTTCTTGGCGGCAGAACCACCGAGATCTCCGGCCGCGACGTTGACGACCCGGTAGGGCAGGCCCAGCTCGGTCAGGATGCTTTCCTCGATCGCCAGGATGCGCTCGTGTTCCGAGGCGGCGTCCTCCGGTTTGACGAAGGAGAACATCTCGACCTTGTCGAACTGATGGACCCGGAAGATCCCGTGAGTGTCGCGTCCGGCGGCACCGGCCTCCCGGCGGAAGCAGCTCGAAAAGCCGGCGTACCGCAGGGGCAGCTGGTTCCCTTCGAGGATCTGATCGGCATGGAGGCCGGCCAGGGGAACCTCCGAGGTGCCCGCCAGGTAGAGCTCGTCCTTCTCCAGTTCGTAGATCTGGTCGCGGTCGCCCGGCAGGAACCCGGTCCCGAAGAGGGCCTCCTCGCGGACCAGGATCGGGGGCACCACCGGCTCGTGGCCTTCGCCCCGCAGCTTCTCCAGGGCCCAGCGGACCAGGGCGAACTCGAGCATCACGAGATCCCCCTTCAGGTAGGCAAACCGGGCTCCGGAAACCCGGGCTGCGGCTTCGAGTTCGATCCCGTCACCGGCCAGTTCGACATGGTCGCGGATCTCGAACCCGAACTCGGGGATCTCCCCGACTTCGCGAATCAGCTCCGCGTCCTCGTCGGTGAAGCCATCCGGACTTGAAGGGTCAGGCAGGTTCGGAAGAGTTGCGGCGACCTCGTTCAGGCGGGTCTCGACCGATTCGAGCTCGCCTTCCATCTCTTCCAGGCGGACCTTCAGATCCCGGACCGCTTCCATCTGGGCGGTAGCGTCCTCGCCGGCCTTCTTGAGGGCCCCGATCTTCTCCGACTCCTTCTTGCGCTCGCCCCGGGCGCCCTCGATCTCGGGCAGCAGCTGGCGACGACGCTCGTCGAGCTCGAGCAGTTCGTCGACCTGGTCGGCGGCACCGCGCCGGTCAAGGGCAGCCTTGATCCGCTCGGGTTCGGAGCGGATCAGTTTGAGGTCAAGCACGGCCTCCGCCGCCGGCTACTCGTCGTGGGTGCCGGTAACGGGCTTCTCGTCCTCGGGGACGGAAGCATCCTGTTCCTGCGTGTAATCCTCGGCCCCGGCTTCACCGGCATCGGAACCGGCGTAGTCGGCGACGAACTGGGCGACCTTCTCGGCTTCTTCACCGACCACGATGTTCTGCGGCATGATCGCGCCGGAGAAGCCACCGTTCTGGATCGCGTGGAGCGCCGACTCGTAGGTCTCGGCGCGCTGGTCGAGGTTGGGGCCCTGGACCCGGGTGCCGCGGTTGCCGGTGCCGAGAGCTCCGGCCGCGGTCAGGGTGTGGCAGCCGGCGCAGTTGGCAGCGAAGAGCTGGGCACCCTCGTAATCCGGGGAGTCGTTGGACACCGTGATGCCTTCCTCGCCGAATCCGCATGCGGACAGGCTGAAGGCGGCGGCGATGGCAAGTGTTGTGATGGCTACGGCACGCACAGCGAGCGCATCATATTGTCTGCGGCGAATAGATGGCTGCCCCAGATCGAAACGAGTTCCGCCAGACGGTCGGTTTGCTCCCCACGGGAGTCACTGTCGTGTCCGCTTTTCAGGGTCCCGGACCGGCCGGCGCGACCGCTTCCGCGGTCTGTTCGCTCTCGCTCGAGCCGATGATGATGCTGATCTGCCTGGACCTGGGTTCGCGTTCGCTGGAGGTCGTGCGGGAAGCCGGACGCTTCGGGATCTCGGTGCTCGGCGAGAGCCAGCGGGGCGCGGCAGAGATCTTTGCGACCAAGGCCGAGCAGGAGGAGAAGTGGGCCACGGTCAGCTGGCGCGACCATCTCGGCGTGCCGATCATCGAGGGCAGCCTCGCAAGGGTGGTCTGCGAAGTTGCCGAGATCATCCCCGGGGGCGATCACGTGATCGTCACCGGCGAGGTGCTCGAGGTCGAGGCCGAAGACGATCCCGGCGAACCGCTGATTTACCACGGCGGCCTCTTTCGCCGGCTGGACTCCGAACCGGGATGAAGGCCTGCCCCTTCTTCTGGCTGGACGTTTTCGCAGAGTCGCCGCTGGCTGGTAATGGCCTCGCTGTCGTGCTCGATGCGGACGGCGTCGACGAGGAAACCATGCTCGCCTACACCCGGGAGACCGGCCTCTCGGAGGCGACCTTCGTCCAGGCACCTTCGTCCGACGCGGCCGGAGAGGGGGCCGATTACCGCAACCGGATCTGGACCATGGCCGGCGAGGTTCCCTTCGCCGGACACCCTTCACTAGGTACCGCCGTGGCGGTCGCGATCGAACGGGGGGTAGAGGAGAACACTTTCACCCAGGAGACCGGGGTGGGCCTCCAGCAGGTGGACGTCGAGAAACTTGTCGACGGTGCCTGGAACGCCTCGGTCCACCAGGAACCGGCCGAGTTCGGCGAGGTCTATCCGCGCAGCCGCATGGCCAGGCTGCTCAACCTCGGGGAATCCGACCTTCATCCGGACTTCTCCCCTCAGCTGGTCTCGACCGGTTTCCCCACTCTTCTGGTTCCGCTGGCCGGTCAGGAAGCCCTTTCTGCCTGCGTCGCTGAGGTCGCCGAGCTGGCGACCTTCGGCTTCGAGTACGCGGTCAACGTCTATCCATTCGTCTTCGACGTCCCGTCCCGCACCGCCGACGCCCGCTGCTTTGCCCTCGACCTTGGTGCCTTCGAGGATCCGGCCACCGGTTCGGCCGCCGGTCCCCTGGTCGCCTACCTCCAGGACATTCTCGACGTCGACCGGATCAGCATCCGCCAGGGAGTCCAGATGGGCCGCCCCAGCCTGATCGAAGCCCGCATGGACTCGGGCCGGCCCCGGGTAAGCGGCCAGGTCCACCTGCTGATGAGCGGCCAGGTGAGCCTCCCCGACTGACCAGCAAGGCCAAACTTCTCGACCAGCTGAAGGAGTGGGGATCTGGGACTCCAATCGCGTGGGTCAGAACATTCCGGCTGTGGTGGCGAGGGCGCGCCAGAGCAGGAAAGCGATGACCAGGCAGGCGATCGTCATTACCGCGGTCTCGCGGCGGATGATCGAAAGTCCCAGCTCTTCCTGCCTTTCCGGTTCGAGCGCAGCGAACATCTCGCCGAGCTCCTTGTTCGATCTGGCCTCGGTCGGGCTGAGCCGATCGCCGAGTTCCTGACTGGCCGCAGCTCCCCGCATCAGCTCGGCCATGAAGGAGGCGACAACCGGCAGGAACACGTACAGGTAGTGCAGCTGGTCATCGGCCCGGTGGCCGGATGCGTAGACGACGCAGGCGAAGAGGACGAAGGCACCGGTGACGATCTGGGCGCCGCGCAGCAGATACCAGAAGGCGACCGAGGGACGGTTCTTCTGCCAGGCGATGGCTCCGACCAGCCCGGCCGCGAGGTTGACGGCCAGCACCATGAGGCCCAGCGCGGTGTAAGCGGTGGACATTGCTAATCCCGCCTCAAGGGGTCGGAATTCGGCTTTTTTATGCGAAAAATCACTATGTAACGACTTGATACAAAGTCGGGCCGCTGAGGTGTATAACCCATAGTCAGGGGACACCCTATTTCCCCGCAGCACCCACCACTCAGGATCCAGCCCTTGCTCCATCAGTACCTCCCAGTTCTCGTCTTCGGCGCCCTCGGCATCATCGTCGGCGCGGCGTTCGCGACCCTGAACCTGCTGCTGGGCCCGAAGAAGCTGAAGGGTGACGAGTCAAGCGCCGCGATCCGCCAGATGGATCCCTACGAGTGCGGTCTGCCTTCCGAGATCTCGAAGACCTTCCGTTTCGGGGTCAGCTTCTACCTGATCGCCATGCTCTTCATCCTGTTCGACATCGAGGTCGTCTTCCTCTACCCGGTGGGCGCGATCCTCAAGTCGACCGACTCGGTGTTCGTGCTGGCCGAAGTGATCCTCTTCGTGGCACTGCTCTTCGTTGCTCTCGTCTACGTGTGGCGGAAGGGAGCCCTGGATTGGAGATAGAACGCCAGAAGCTCCGGGTTCACGCTCCGCTCGAGCAGCCCAAGTCACCGGAAGAGCTGCGCGCCCGCCAGCTCAAGGCCCGCGACATGCTGCGCGGAGACCTGACCGGCGAGGACCTCGAGAAGTACGTCGAGGAGCGGGTCGTCACGACCACCCTCGAGAAGGTGCTGAATCAGGCCCGCGCCCACTCGGTCTTCCCCGCGACCTTCGGTCTCGCCTGCTGCGCGATCGAGATGATGTCGACCGTTTCGCCGCGCTATGACATCGCGCGCTTCGGGGCCGAAGCCTTCCGTGCCTCGCCGCGCCAGGCCGACCTGCTGATCCTTTCCGGCCGGGTCTCGATCAAGATGGCGCCGGTCGTCCGCCGGATCTACGACCAGATGCTGGAACCGAAGTGGGCGATCTCGATGGGCGCCTGCTCCTCCTCCGGCGGCATGTTCCAGAACTACGCCGTGGTTCAGGGCGCCGACAAGTTCATGCCGGTCGACGTCCACGTGCCCGGCTGCCCGCCCCGGCCGGAGGCCCTGCTCTACGGCTTCACCAAACTTCAGCAGATGATCATGGGCAACGCCGAGCCCGGCTGGCGGAGCCGCTACAACGCCCACGGGACCGAGGAGTGGGCTCGCGGCGGACCGGCCTCGCACCCCTCCGAGGAAGCGCTGGAGGCTTACGCCAAGGCCCGGGAGGTCCTCGGTGCCTGACGCGCCCGGACTGGAACTGATCCTCGCCGAGATCAACCGCGAACACCCGGAAGCCGTGCTCGACACGAGCTTCGACCGGGAGCAGGCGGCGCTGATCATCGATCCGTCGAAGGTGATCGAGGTCCTCACCTGGCTCAAGGAAACCCCTGGCCAGGAATACACCTTCCTGAGCTCGGTCCACGGAGCCGACTACTTCCCGAGAACACCGCGCTTCGCCGTCCATTACGAACTCCTCAACCGCGAACGCTACGAACGCCTGAGGGTCAAGGCCGTCATTCAGGACCCAGCCGTGGGGGCGGAGCCCGTGGGGGATGCCCCCGGCCGGCTCCCTGCGGGACCGGGAGTTCCGGGGACACCCCCCACGGACTCCACCTCGGGCAACGGGGACGAAGAACACCAAGCGTCCGAAGCGGGCGTCGTTGGGGGTCCCGATGGAACTCCCGGCGAAGTCCGGCCAGCGGGACCCCCAACGTCGGCCGCCCTCACCGCCGCGATCAAGGTCGACGGGAAGCTGTTGCCGGTGGTTCCGTCGGTTGTGGATTTGTTTCCGACCGCGGACTTTCAGGAGCGGGAGGTCTATGACTTCTTCGGGATCGTCTTTGAAGGCCACCCCGACCTGCGCCGGATTCTGATGCCGGAGGATTACGTCGGCTGGCCCCAGCGTAGGGACTTCCCGGTCGGTGGCGAGCCGGTGATCTTCACCCGTGACGAGGTCAGCAACCCGGGCTGGTGGCAGTAGCCATGGCCCGCGTTGAAGACACGCTTCACGATCGCGAGATCCGCCAGGCCGGCGAACTCCGCGACGAAGGGATCCTCGTCTCGGACTTCACCACCGAACTGGCCGAACGCATCCCCGGAGTCGAGTTCGAACTCGAGCCCGAGCAGGAGATGCTGACCGTCAACATGGGTCCGCATCACCCGGCAACTCACGGCGTGCTGCGACTCGTGGTCGACCTCGAAGGCGAGGTCGTCAAGGACCTGAAGCCGGTGATCGGCTACGTCCACACCGGCATCGAGAAGTCCTGCGAGACGATGCAGTACTGGAAGGTCATCCCCTTCGTCGAGCGGATGGACTACCTCTCCTACTTCTTCAACATGCAGGCCTATGTCGGCGCGGTCGAGAAACTGGTCGACCTCGAAGTTCCCCGCCGCGCCCAGTGGCTGCGGGTTCTCCACATGGAGCTCAACCGGATCCACTCGCACCTGGTCTGGCTCGGCACCTCCGCCCTGGACCTCGGCGCGATGGGCGTCTACTTCTACTGCTTCCGCGACCGTGACCGGGTGCTTGACGTCTTCGAGATGTCGACCGGCCAGCGGATGCACACCCGCTACTTCCAGATCGGCGGCGTCGCCGAGGACATCCCGGCCGGTTTCGAGAAGAAGGTCCGCTGGGTCATCGAGCAGCTCCGGATCGGCATCGCCCAGTACGAGGCCCTGCTCGACAAGAACGAGATCTTCCTGATCCGGACCAAGGACGTCGGCGTCGTCTCCAGGGAGCGGCTGCTCGACCTCGGGGTGACCGGCCCGCTGCTCCGCGCCGCCGGTGAGCCGTGGGACCTCCGCAAGGAAGGCGGCTACCTGGCCTACCCCGAACTCGAGTTCGACGTTCCGGTCGGCACCGTGGGTGATGGCTACGACCGCTACCGGGTCCGCCTGACCGAGATGAAGGAGTCGCTCCGGATCGTCGAGCAGATCCTCGACGGTTTGCCCGAAGGCCCCTGGATCGCCGATGACCGCAAGTACGCACTGCCGCCGCGGGCCGAGCTTTCGACCTCGATGGAGTCGCTGATCCATCACTTCAAGCTGGTCACCGAAGGCTTCCGGGTCGAACCGGGCGAGGTTTACAACCCGATCGAGTCGCCGCGTGGCGAGCTGGGCTGCTTCGTGATGGCCGACGGTTCCTCGAAGCCGGGCAGGGTCCACTTCCGCGAGCCCTCCTTCGTCAACCTGCAGGCCCTGGCCGACATGACGATCGGCGAGTACGTGGCCGACCTGATCCAGACCCTGGCGATGCTCGACCCGATTCTGGGAGGCATCGACCGGTGACCCCCGTGATGCCTTCCGACTTCGACCCCCGGAACTCCGAGCCGGAGGATTTCGTCTCGCCCGGCCTGCCGGTCGATCAGGCCAACACCACCGGCCGCTTGCCGGTCGGCGACCCGGAGCAGATTCCGGACCCGGCCGAGGTCGAGGTTCCGGCTGATCTGCGTGAGCAGATTCAGGCCATCGTCGACAAGTACCCGGACCGGAACCACAAGGGCAGTCCGAAGTCGGCGGCGATTCCGGTGCTCTGGATCATCCAGCGCCGTTACGGCTGGTGTACCCCGGAAGGGATCGTTCAGGCGGCCTGCGTCATGCAGGTGACCCCGGCCTACCTCGAGTCGGTCGCTTCCTTCTATGACCTGCTGCGGACCAGCCCGCAGGGCGAGCACCAGGTGCTGGTCTGCACCAACATCGCCTGCTGGATGCGCGGCGGTGACGAACTGCTCGATTCCTTTTGCGAGAAAACCGGTGCCGACCGCGAAGCGGCCGGACATGGCGGCGCTCTCTCCGAAGACGGCAAGATCCTGGTTTCCGGTTTCGAGTGTCTCGGGGCCTGCGACCTCGCCCCGATGGCCTCGGTCGACGAGCGCTACTTCGGTCCGCTCGAGAACGCCGATGCCGGGACGATCGTCGATCAGCTCGAGTCCGGGTCGGAAGTCCTGCCGGAGAAAGCGCTGGACAAGCGCGGCCTGGCAGGCGGGGTCGCTGACTCGACTGACGAGCGCGTGACCGGCGGAAAGGGGCCGAATCAGTGAGCATCGTTGAGACAAGGGTGCTGCTCCGCCACGCCGAGGACCCGAAGATGGCGACCCTGGCCGGATACGAGTCCTACGGCGGCTACGAGGTCCTGAAGAAGGCGCTCAAGGAGATCGAGCCCGAGTGGATCGTCAACGAGCTCGAGGAATCCGGTCTGCGCGGTCGTGGCGGCGCCGGATTCTCGATGGGCAAGAAGGTCTCCTTCCTGCCGCATACCGACGAGGCGAAGTACCTCTGCTGCAACGCCGACGAGTCTGAACCGGGTGCGTTCAAGGACCGCGAGCTGATGCAGCGGAATCCCCATCAGCTGATCGAGGGCATGATCATCTCCAGCTTCGCGGCCGACATCGAGCATGCCTTCATCTTCATCCGGGGCGAGTACGACGACCAGGCCGACATCCTCGATCGCGCCGTCGACGAGGCCTACGAGGCCGGCTACCTCGGCAAGAACATTCTCGGTTCCGGATTCGCGCTTGAACTGACCGTTCACCGCGGCGCCGGCGCCTACATCTGCGGCGAGGAGACCGCCCTGCTCGACGCGCTCGAGGGCAAGCGCGGCAACCCGCGACTGAAGCCCCCGTTCCCGGCGGTCCAGGGCCTTTACGGCGGGCCGACCCTGATCAACAACGTCGAGACACTCAGCAACGTCAGCCACATAGTCGCCAACGGCGCCGACTGGTTCAAGAGCTTCGGCACCGAGCAGTCCCCCGGCACCAAGGTCGTCTCGGTTTCGGGCTGCGTCAAGCGCCCGGGCAATTACGAGGTCGAGCTCGGCGTCTCGCTGCGGGACCTGATCTACGGACTGGCCGGCGGCCCGCTCGACGGTCGCGAGATCACCGCCTTCTACCCCGGTGGCTCTTCCTCCCCGGTCCTGACCCCGGCCGAGATGGACCTTCCCTACTCCTTCGAGGCGATGGCCGAGGCCGGTTCGATGCTCGGCTCCGGATCGATCATCGTCGCCGACGACTCGGTTTCGATTCCGCGCATGGCGCTGCGGACCGCGAAGTTCTACCGCCACGAGTCCTGTGGCAAGTGCACCCCCTGCCGCGAAGGCACCAACTGGACCGAGAAGATGCTCCAGCGGGTCTGCTCCGGCGAAGCGACCCCGATGGATCTCGACATCATTTCCTCGGTCCAGGACAACATCATGGGCCACTGCCTCTGCGTGCTCGGTGACGCGATGGCGATGCCGGTCAGTTCGATGGTCAACAAGTTCCGCGACTCGTTCGAGCAGACGATTGCCGAGGAAGCTGCGAAGGCGTGGTCGTTTGGCGGCCTTGAGGCTGCGGACGGTCCCGTGGGGGATCCCGCCGGCCGGACTTCGCCGGGAGTTCCGTCGGGACCCCCCACGGGACCGTCTAAGTCCCCGGGGCGTGATGTTCAGGACGGGGATGAGCCCGGGCCTGGTGGGGTGAGTCCCGAAACTCTTCGGCGGGAGCGGTTGGCTGGTCGTTCGATTCCGAGCGGGGGAGGCAGCTGATGCCGGCCCCGAAGAAGAATCCGATCACTCTGACCGTCGATGGCCGCGAGATCGAGGCGATCGAGGGCACCATGCTGGTCGATGCCGCCCAGCAGGGTGACATCGAGATCCCGGTCTTCTGTTACGAACCGAAGCTCGGGGCGCCGGTCGGTGCCTGTCGCATGTGCCTGGTCGAGATCGAGGGAATTCCCAAGCTCCAGACCGCCTGCTCGACCCCGGTCCGCGACGGCATGGTCGTCCACACCCGGACCGAACAGGTCAAGGAAGCCCAGAACGCGGTGGTCGAATTCCTGCTCGTCAACCATCCGCTCGACTGCCCGGTCTGTGACAAGGGCGGCGAGTGTCCGCTCCAGGACATCTCGATGGGCTGGGGCAACGACCGCAGCCGCGTGGTCGACACCAAGCGGCATTTCGAGAAGCCGGTTCCGCTTTCGCCGCTGATCGCGATCGACCGCGAGCGCTGCATCCTCTGTTACCGCTGCGCCCGCTTCAGCCAGGAGGTCTCCGAAGACGGCCAGCTGCAGCTGCTCGAGCGCGGCGCCGATTCCTACATCGGCACCTTCGACGACCGGCCCTACATCGCGCCCTTCCAGGGCAACATCACCGAGCTCTGCCCGGTCGGCGCCCTGACTTCCTACACCTACCGCTTCCAGGCCCGGCCCTGGGACATCGAGCAGGGCGGCTCGGTCTGCACCCTCTGCCCGAGCCAGTGCAACGTGAGCTTCACGATCCGCGACGAGCAGGTCAAGCGGGTGCTCGACCGCCAGAACGACGCGGTTGATGATGGTTGGCTCTGCGACCGCGGCCGTTACGGCTTCCAGGCGATGTACTCGCAGGACCGGGTCATGAACCCGCTGCGGTATGTCGACGGCCACCCGGTTCCGGCCCGGTGGGCCGAGGCACTCGAGGTGGCTTCGATCGGTCTGGCCGCCGCCGAAGGCAAGGTCGCGGCGCTGGTCGGTGACGCCTCAAACGAAGAGGCCTTCATCCTGCAGGACCTGGTCCGCAACGGCCTCGGCTCGAATGACATCGACTCCCGTCAGGCCCCGACGATTGGCCGCGCACAGCGCGTCCGGCTCGATGACCCCGCCACCCAGGCACGGGTCGCCGACATCGACCACGCCGATCTGGTCCTCGTGCTCGGCACCGACCCGATCCACTCGGCTCCGGCCTTCGACCTGCGGGTCCGCAAGGCGGTTCGCCGCAACGGCACCGCTCTCGCCGTCGCCACCGAGCGGCCCTCGGCCCTTGACGGCGGCGCCTCCGAGGTCGAGCGGATCAAGCCGGGCGACGCGGCCGGTTATCTCGCCGGTCTGCTCGAGCAGGTCAAGTCGGGTGCGGCCGAAGGAATTGCCGGACTGCTCAAGGACTCGAGCCACACCGTGGTGATCTGGGGCGAGCGGATCGGCCGCGGCGAAAACGGCCCGGCGGCGATCGAATCCCTGCTCGAGCTCTCCGGGACCCTCGGCCTGGCTGGCCAGGAAGAGTCCGGCCTGATCGAGATTCCCGATGTGGCCAACGCGCGCGGACTGCGCGAGGTCGGCTGCCTGCCGGATGCCGGCCCGGGACTTGCGGAAGTCGAAGCCGGTCGCGACGTCGACGGGATCAAGGCCGGCTTGACCTCCGGCGAGATCAAGGCCGTTGTCCTCTACGGGGTCGATCCGCTGCGCGACTTCCCCGACACCGAGGGTTGGGCCGAAGCGCTCGGAGCGGCTGATTTCGTCATCCACTTCACGATGGCTTCGACCGACACCACCGAGTTCGCGGATGTGGTCTTCCCGCTCGAGTCGCATGCCGAAAAGGACGGCACGATCACCCACACCGAGGGTCGTCTCCAGCGTGTCCGTCCTGCCGCCGCCCGCCCGGGCGACATCCGCGGCGGCTGGCACGTCCTCGCCGAACTCTCCGCCGCCCTCGGCCACGAAACCGGAATCCACGCCGTCCCCGAGGCCTTCCAGAAGATCACCGAGTCCGTCCCCTTCTACGCCGGTCTGACCGACCAGGAAATCGGTGGTCGCGGAGTTCGCTGGCAGGACCGCCCCGAATCGAGTGGTTGGGCGGAGTCCGTGGGGGATGCCCCCGGCCGGCTCCCTTCGGGACCGGGAGTTCCGGGGACACCCCCCACGGACTCCACCTCCGGGACTGAATCCACCGACGGGCTTGTACTGGGTACGTATCGCGATCTGTGGGCCAACAGCACAACGGACCTCAGCCCCGCGCTTAGCTACTTGATTCCGGCGCAGCGACTTGAAGTTTCGGTGGCGGATGCGGAGCGTCTCGGACTCTCAAAGGGTGACGAAGTTGCCGTGAAGTCCGGGGACACCGAGATCACTGCTTTCGTGGCGATCCGCGCGGCGCTGCCTGAAGGCACCTGCTTCCTGATGGAAGGGACCCAGCAGGGCAACGCCAATGTGTTCAAGAACAACGATTTGGGCAAGCCCGCTGTGGTTGAGATTGGCAAGGCGACGCCGGCGCTGGAAGTCGTGGCCGGTAACGGGAACGGGGGAGAGTAGTGCCGGATCTCGTCCCCGGGCTGCCGTTGGCAGACACCAATTTCGTTGACGCGACCTGGATCATGATCGTCAAGTCGATCGTGATCTTCCTGGTCATGCTGCAGATCGTTCCGATCCTGCTGCTGGTCGAACGCAAGCTGCTCGGTCGCTTCCAGCAGCGCTACGGCCCGAACCGGGTCGGTCCCTTCGGCATGATCCAGCCGCTCGCCGACGTCGGCAAGCTGCTCTCCAAGCAGGCCTTCCGCCCCAAGGGCGCGGTGCCGGTTCTCTATGAGCTGGCCCCCGCCCTGACCATCATCTCGGCTGTCCTGACCATGGCGATCCTGCCCTTCGGCGACGTCAAGGGTGACGTCGGCTTCTACGGGATCGACGTGCCGATCGGCATCCTCTACTTCTTCGCCTTCAGTTCGATCGCCTTCTACGGCCTGCTGCTCGGCGGCTGGGCTTCCGGCTCGAAGTACTCCTTCCTCGGCGCCATGCGATCGGCCGCCCAGTTGATCTCCTACGAGATCGCGATGGGTCTTTCGCTGCTCGGCGTGGTGATCATGGCCGGCTCGCTCTCGCTGGTCGACATCGTCAAGGCCCAGGGTGACATCTGGTTCGTGGTGCCCCAGTTCGTCGGCTTCCTGATCTTCATGGTCGGCGGCTTCGCCGAAACCAACCGTCCGCCCTTCGACCTGCCGGAAGCCGACGCCGAACTGGTCGCCGGTTACGGCACCGAGTACGGCGGCATGCGTTTCGGCTCCTTCATGTTCGCCGAGTACATGGAGATCCTGATCGTTTCCGGCATCGCCTCGACCATGTTCCTCGGTGGCTGGATGGGCCCCGGCCCCGGCTGGCTCGATCCGGTCTGGATGCTTTTCAAGATGTGGATGCTGGCCATGTTCTTCATCTGGATCCGCGCCACGCTTCCCCGCTTCCGTTACGACCAGCTGATGAGCTTCGGCTGGAAGATCCTGCTTCCCCTCGCAACCCTGAACGTCCTGGTGACGGCAGTCCTGGTGGTGGTCACATGAGCATCCGTCCCGACGAGATCAAGGTCGTTCCCCGCGGACCCGAGCCGGGCGGGATGGGTGGCGCCTACCGCGCTTTCGGCGAGACCCTGCGCGGTCTCCGCACGACCATGGGCCGGCTCTTCGAGAAGCCGGTGACGATCCAGTACCCGGAAGAGAAGACCCCGGTTTACCCGCGCTTCCGCGGCCGTCACAAGCTGCACAAGTTCGAGGACTCCGACCTCGAGAAGTGCGTCGGCTGCTCGCTTTGCGCGGCCGCCTGCCCGGCCGAGTGCATTCGGGTCGTCGCCGCCGAGAACGACCCCGAGAACCGGGTCTCCGGTGGCGAGCGCTACGCCGCCGTCTACGAGATCAACCTCGCCCGCTGCATCTTCTGCGGCTACTGCGAGATGGCCTGTCCCTTCGACGCGATCACCATGGGCCA
>JAGQUQ010000001.1:0-3421 GCA_020438425.1 Solirubrobacterales bacterium | reverse complement strand
CGAGATCAACCTCGCCCGCTGCATCTTCTGCGGCTACTGCGAGATGGCCTGTCCCTTCGACGCGATCACCATGGGCCATGACTACGAGATGGCCGACTACAACCGCTCGGACCTGATCTTCACCAAGGAGATGCTGCTTGCCGACTCGATCGAGCGGACGCCGCTCCGGGGAGAGGGCGAGTAGTGGAGCAGGTCGCCTTCTTCTTCGGTGCTCTCGGGGCCCTCGGCGGGGCGATCGCCGTGGTCGCGGTGAAGAACCCGTTCTACAGCGTGCTCGCCCTGGTCATCCACCTGGTCTTCCTGGCCGGGATCTTCCTGCTGCTGATGGCCCAGTTCCTCGCCGCCGCCCTGATCGTCGTCTACGCCGGTGCGGTCATGGTCCTCTACGTATTCGTCGCTGCCTATGTCGGCGGCATAGAGGAACCGAAATGGGATTCCTCGCCCGAACTGAAGGTGATCGGGCCGATCCTCGCGGTCGCCCTCTTCATCGCGATCTCGATCGCCATCCTCGGGTCCGGCCTCTCGGCCCTTGGCACCCCCGGCCCGGATGAAGTCCCGTCCGGCTTCGGCACTCCCGAAGCGGTCGGCCACCTGATGATGGAGGACTTCCTGATCGCCTTTGAAGCGGCTTCGCTGCTTCTCCTGATCGCCGCGGTCGGGGCGATCGTTCTGGCCGGCCGCCGGCGCGAGGACCCGAACAAGCTGCCGAAGGGAGGGGAGAGCTGATGGATATCGAGTGGTATCTCGTGCTCTCCGCCCTGCTCTTCACGATCGGCCTGATCGGCGTGCTGGTCCGTCGTAACCCGGTCGTGATCCTGCTCTGCCTCGAGCTCATGCTGAGCGCCGGTGCCCTCGCGATGCTCGCCTTCAGCCGCATGCTGGGCAATCAGGACGGTCAGGTCTTCGTGCTGATCGTGCTGGTTGTCGCCGCCTGCGAGGTCGTGGTCGGCCTCGGTCTGGTGGTCGCGATGTACCGCCGCCGCCTGCCGCTCGACGTTGACGAGATGAAGGAGCTCAAGGGATGACCGCCACCTGGGCCTGGCTCGTCCTGCTTTTTCCCCTGCTCGGGTCGCTGACCATCGGGCTCACTTTCCGTGTCCTGCCGGAACGCACCGCGGGGCTGGTCGGCATCGCAGCGATCGTCGCCGCCTTCGTCTGCGGAATCCTCGCGCTGATCGGCCTGCAGGGCGAGCCCTCCGAATCGCGCCACGTCGCTTCCAGCCTCTGGGAGTACGCCGCGGTCGGCGACTTCAAGATCGATCTCGGCATCTACGTCGATCCGCTCTCGATCTTCATGGTGCTGGTCGTCACCGGTGTTTCCAGCCTGATCCACATCTACTCGTTCAGCTACATGAAGTCCGATCAGGGCTATCACCGCTTCTTCAGCTACCTGAACTTCTTCGTCTTCTCGATGCTGGTTCTTGTGCTGGCCGGCAACTTCATAATGCTGGTCGTCGGCTGGGCCCTGGTCGGTTTTGCCTCCTACGCGCTGATCAGCTACTGGTACCGCCGCAACACGGCGACCAAGGCGGGCATGAAGGCCTTCGTGATCAACGTGATCGGAGACATCGGGCTCTACATCGCGGCGATCCTGATCTTCAAGAACCTGGGCACGGTCGAGTACGGGGCGGTGTTCGAGAGGGCGCATGAAGCATTCACGGTCAACGAGTGGGAGATCGTCGCGATCTGCCTCTGCCTGCTGGTCGGCGCTTTCGCCAAGTCCGCCCAGATGCCGTTCCATACCTGGCTCGCCGACGCGATGGAAGGTCCGACCCCGGTCTCCTCGCTGATCCATGCCGCGACCATGGTCACCGCCGGCGTCTACCTGATCGCCCGCTGCCACCCGCTCTTCGAGCTGGCCCCGACCGCGGCCGATGTCGCCGCCTTTGTCGGTCTTGCCACCCTGCTGATCGCCGGCACGATCGCGATCGCGGTCACCGACCTGAAGCGGATCATCGCCTACTCGACGATGAGCCAGATCGGCTACATGTTCGTCGGGGTCGGAATCGGCGCCTACTCGGCCGGGATGTTCCACCTGATGACCCACGCCTTCTTCAAGGCCCTGCTCTTCATGGCGGCCGGTTCGTTCATCTCCGCGATGGCCAACATGCAGGACATCGACAAGATGAAGGGCTTCCGCAAGGCGATGCCGTTCACCGCCGCGATGTTCATCATCGGCGCCCTCGCGCTCTCGGGCTTCCCTGGCACATCGGGCTGGTTCTCGAAGGACGAGATCATCGACTTCGCCCACTTCCGGGGCGGCATGTACGACTGGATGTGGGTCGGCATGCTGATCGGCGCCTTCATGACCGCGATCTACTCGTTCCGGATCATCTTCCGGATCCTGCCCGGCCCGGCCTGCAAGGAAGCCGAATACCTGGAAGAACACGGTCACGTGATTCACGGCGAGCCGACCAACCCGGCGACCGGTGAAGCCGAGGACACCGAGGTCGGCTATCCCGGCGAGGAGCATCACATCGCCGAGCAGGCCGGCGGCATGAAGTTCGCCATGTCGGTACTTGGCGTGCTTGCCCTGATCGGCGGTCTGGTCCAGATTCCCGGCGTCGATGAAGTGATCACCAAGTTCCTTGAACCGACCTTCGAACACTCGGTCTTCGCCCACATGCATCCGACCGTCGCCGAGTCCTGGGTCGGTCTCGGTGAGGGCGCCCTGATCTCGATCGCCGGCATCGCCACCGCGTGGCTGCTCTACGTCAAGCGGCCCGACCTGCCGGCCCGGTTCCGCGAGCGGTTCTCGGTGATCTACAAGCTCTGCGTGAACAAGTGGTACGGCGACGAGATCGTCGATTTCCTGATCGTGGGTCCGGTCAAGGCCTTCGGCCGGTTCTGCAGCGGAGTCTTCGAGCGGGGCGTTATTGGCGGAGCTACCGCCGGGGTCGCCGGACTGACCCGCTCGGCCGGGGCGGCGGTTCGTGACCTGCAGACCGGACTGCTCCGCGGCTACGCGCTGCTGATGCTGTTCGGCATCCTCGCCATCGTCATCTACTTCCTGATCCGGAGCATCTGATGCTGAGTTCGATCATCTGGACTCCGCTCGTCTTCGGTCTGATCAGTCTGATTGTCCCGAAGCGCTTCGCGCCCTGGACGGCAATCTTCGGGGCCGTGATCACGCTCGGTCTCGCGATCGGGGTTTTCGCCGGCTTCGACTCGAACGGCGGAGTGCAGTACATCACCGACGTCGAGTGGATCCCGGGCCTCGGGGTCGGCTACAGCCTCGGCATTACCGGGGTCTCGCTCGTCCTGGTCCTGCTGACCACGGTCGCCTGGATCCCGGCAATCGCGTTTTCGGCGCTGCGCGGCGTCGAAAAACCGGCGCTCTACTACTTCATGCTGCTGGCTGGCGAGACGGCGACCCTTGGCGCCTTCCTCTCGACCGACCTGCTGCTCTTCGTGCTCTTCT
>JAGQUQ010000019.1 GCA_020438425.1 Solirubrobacterales bacterium | reverse complement strand
CGTGATCGGAACGCCGCACCAGGACTTCGCCGCGAACCGTGGCGATCAACTCGCCACCCGCATGGCCTGGGCTGACCCGGCCAGCGCGGCCTCGGTCGCGTCCCGGTGGCCAGCGGTCCCGCCGTGACAGATCGCCACGGCCAAAGCATCAGCCGCATGATCCGGCTGCGGCACTTCATTCAGGTTAAGGAGGGTCGCGACCATCTTCTGCACCTGTCGCTTGGCGGCATTACCCGATCCGCATACCGAGGTCTTTATCGCCTGGGGCGTGTAGGTGAAGCAGGGCACTTCGCATTGCGCGGCCGCCAGCATCGTCACGCCCGATGCCTGGCCGACCTTCATCGCCGAGCCGACGTTCTTGCCGAAATAGAGGTCCTCGATCGCCAGCGCGACCGGCTGATGCCACTTGATCAGCCGCGAAAGCGCAGAGTGGATCTCGCTGAGGCGCTTCTCGATCGGATCCGAAGAGGCAGTTTCGATCACACCCCCGTCGAGGGCGACCATGTGTCCCCCTTCAATCCGAACCACACCGAAGCCAAGATTGGCAGTTCCCGGGTCAATGCCCATCACAACCCTCATTGGACCCCATTCTCCACACACCATCGGATGCCTCTTTTGCCGGGCGAGTGTGGATGCCAGGGGCCTCCAGCCGTTCGCTGACGAGGAGGAAAGCGAAGGCGGTGAAGGGGGCGTACTTCCGTACGTTCCCGAACCGTCGAGCGTCCGACGAAGACAGCGTGCGGCTGGTGGTTCCTGGCGCCGCACGGTGGGGCTAGGCCAACTTCTCGAGTACTTCCTCAGGAATGTCGAAGTTGGCGTGGACTTCGTTGACGTCGTCCTGGTCCTCGATCGCGTCGAGGAGCTTGATCAGAGTTCCCGCGTCGGATTCCTCGATCTCCACGGTGTTCTTCGGAATCACTTCCAGACCGAATGACTCGATCTCGATTCCATCGGCGGCGATCGCTTCCCTGACCGCGGTGAGGTCAGTTGGCTCAGCCAGAACCCGCAACTTGCCTTCTTCCTCGAGCACGTCGCTGGCACCGGCATCGATCGCACCCATCAGGTCGTCCTCGCTGTTGGATTCACCATCGACGACGACCACCCCGTGGGTTTCGAACATCCAGGCGACCGAACCGGGCTCGCCGAGGCTTCCGCCATGCTTGGTGAAGGCGTGGCGCACTTCGGCGCTCGTCCGGTTGCGGTTATCGGTCAGAGCGTCGACCAGGATCGCGGCTCCACCGGGACCGTAGCCCTCGAACTGGATCCGTTCGACGACGACCGCGTCGTCACCCTCTCCGGTTCCGCGATCGATGGCCTTCTCGATGTTCGCCTTGGGCATCGACTGGGCCCTTGCCTTTTGGATTGCGGTCGCCAGGGCAGGGTTGCCGTCAGGGTCACCGCCACCTTCCCGGGCGGCGATAGTGATCGCCCGGGCAAGCTTGGTGAACAGCTGTCCACGCTTCGCGTCGGCAGCACCTTTTTTGTGTTTGATCGAAGACCATTTCGAGTGACCGGACATGTTGTGATTCTATGAACTGGAGCAATCGATGAATAGCGAGGGCAAACACAGCGTCGGCAGGACCTTCGCGGCGGGGGCCGTGGCCGGCGTGATGCTGCTCGCCGCGCTCTCGCTCTGGTCGGTGATTCCGCTGGTCTGGCTCTGGGTCGGGTCGCAGTTCGCCGACAGCCAGTTCCCCAGCCTCGGGCCGTATCTGATCGTCCTTTTCGGCGCGATCGCGTCGATACTTCTGGTCGCCTGGATCCTCGGCAGGCTGAACGAGATCTACATCCGGCTGACCGGCGCCCGTGACGTGGGACCGATCCGAATGGGCTGGATGAAGAGCCTTCGGGACAGCGAGAAGACCGGCGCCCCGCCCTCCCTGATCGAGGTGGTGATCATCGGCTCGGTGGTCATCGCCTTCATCTCGTTCATCGCCTGGTTCTTCATCGCCGCCGGCAGCCCCCTCCCAAATAATTAACTGCAAGTCGGCGAGCTTCGCCCCGCCTCCAAGCTCAACCCGCCCCTCCCATTCGAATCATGGAATGGCTGGGAGGGGCTCAGGCAGTGCAGGCTCCGGTAAACCATTTGTGGATCCGGTTGTCGGGGGTCAGTTCCGGGTGGAACGAGAGGGCTGTGACGGTTCCCTGGCGCACGGCCACCGGATGGTCACGGACTTCGGAAAGAACCTTCACGCCTTCGCCGGTCGATTCGACCCAGGGGGCGCGGATGAACACCGCCCGGATCGTTCCCTCCAGGACTCCGTCGACCTCGATGTCGTCTTCGAAGCTGGCCAACTGGCGGCCGAATGCGTTCCGCTTGGTGGTGATGTCGATCAACCCGAGATGTTCGCGACCCGCCACGATCATCCCGGCGCAGGTCCCGAGGATCGGCCGACCGGCCTCGTGATGGGCGAGGATCGCCGGGGCCAGGCCGGCGTTCTCGATGCCCATCACAATCGTCGTGCTCTCGCCTCCCGGCAGGATCAGGCCGTCGAGGCCTTCCAGATCCACCGGCAGCCGGACTTCGAACGGATCGGCTCCGGCCAGTTCCAGATGTTCGACGTGACGCTGAAAGCCGCCCTGAACCGCCAGGACGCCGATCCGCGGCTTGATCTCCGCGGCGCCGGTTTCGCTACCAGCCGCGGCTGGCAAGGCGGCCGTCCTCGCCGAGGGCAGCCATCTCGATGCCGGGCATGGCCTCGCCGAGCTGCTCGGAAGCGGCAGCGATGCGGTCGGCATCGTTGAAGTGCGTGGTGGCTTCAACGATCGCCTTGGCGCGGCGTTCCGGGTCATCGGACTTGAAGATGCCGGAGCCGACGAAGTTGCCTTCGGCACCGAGCTGCATCATCAGGGCAGCATCGGCCGGGGTGGCGATGCCGCCGGCACAGAAGACCGGCACCGGCAGCCAGCCGCTGGTCGCGACCTCGCGCACCAGCTCGAGCGGAGCCTGAAGTTCCTTGGCCGCGGTCGGCAGCTCGGTCGAACTGAGCGTGCCGAGTCGCTTGATGCCGCCGACGATCTCGCGCATGTGACGGACCGCTTCGACCACGTTGCCCGTCCCGGCCTCGCCCTTGGAACGGATCATCGCGGCACCTTCACCAATCCGGCGCAGCGCTTCTCCGAGGTTGGTGGCGCCGCAGACGAAGGGCGCGTCGAACTCGAACTTGTCGACGTGATTGGTCTCGTCGGCCGGTGTAAGGACTTCCGATTCGTCGATGAAGTCGATCGAGAGCGACTGAAGGACCTGGGCTTCGACGAAGTGACCGATCCGGACCTTGGCCATGACCGGAATCGAGACCGCGTCCTGGATCTCCTTGATCATCCGCGGATTGGACATGCGGGCCACACCGCCGTCCCGGCGGATGTCGGCCGGGACACGTTCGAGGGCCATAACCGCGCAGGCTCCCGCGTCCTCGGCGATCTTCGCCTGTTCGGCGTCGACCACGTCCATGATTACGCCGCCCTTGAGCATCTCTGCCAGGCCGGTCTTTACTCGGAAAGTCGCTTCTTCAGCCATCCCCTCAAATATAGAGAGAGAAGGCCATCGAAGGCACCGTCAACCGTCATCGAAGACGGCCGGGTTCTTACGATTCGTCTACTTCAGCTTGTAGGCGCGAATGCGATCGCTGTGATCGTCTTCGGAAAGCGAGTAGACCCCGTAGGCAAGCGCATGGACCAGCGCCATCAGGGCGGTGTTCGAGCGCAGGAACGAAGGACTGTTGGATGAGAAGTAGAGGCTCATGTCGGCCTTCTTGACCGCATCCGAGAGGGTTGCATCGGCGATCGCCAGGGTGCGGGCGCCGCGATGGCCGGCCAGTTTCATGGCCCGGGCCAGCAGGGCGTGCGAGCGGCCGGACGAGAGGGTGATCAGGAGCGTGTCCTCGTCGACCCGGCCGAGTCGCTGCAGCGAGGGACCGGCGGTCGAGGTGACGATTTCAGCCCGGATGTCGAGCAGACTCAGGGTGTGACGAAGGTAGCTGGCGAAGAAGGCCATCTGGTCGGTGCCGACGATTACCACCTGATTGGCACCCGAAAGCGCTGCGACCGCCTCGTCGATCTGGCTCTGGTCCAGCTTGCGGGCCGTTTCCTCGAGGTTCGAGTGATCGGTGCCGAGCGAGGCTTCGAACTCGGAATGATCGAAGGAGAAGAGCATGCGTCCCCCGCCACCCTCTTCGCCGCCGACCGTGGCCCTGTACTCCTCGATCGCGGAAGCCTGGAGCTCCGGGTAACCCTCGAAGCCGAGAGCCTGTGAGAACCGCACCACGGTTGACGAAGAAGTGCCAGCGCGACGGGCCAGTTCCTCCGCGGTCAGAAAGGCCGCTTCGTCGAGGTGATCGACGATGTACCGGGCCACATCCTTCTGGGAGCGCGAAAACTCGTCGATCCGATCCTGGATGTAAGTTGACAGGGTCTTGGTGTCGGCGGTCACTGTGCTCACGCCGATCAGATTCGCCCCCACCCTCCGTTTCCCTTCCAAATTCGCTCTGAGCAGGGATTTTGACCAGCTATTCAGGACTTCCAAACAGAAAGACCTCCCTGACCGGGGTTACCGACGAGGGCGACGAGGTCTGGATTATCCGCTCGATCTCACAGAAGTTCTACAACTGCCTGGGTTGCCGGCATTCGATCGAGATCGGTGACGAGCATGTTGTCGTCCAGTACGTGGGCAAGTACGGAGGCACCGAACACTCCCACTGGCATCAGCGCTGCGCCGAGGAGATCCTCTACTCCCAGGTGCGCGGCATGCGGCAGGTCTCCGCAAAGGAGTCGAGCCGGGAACGGCTCGAGAGCCGGGGCCGCCGGCCTGCCGGACGCAGGCGACGGCCCCGCTGAATCACTTGCCTCGTCTTGAACGGACGACGATTCCGGCGACCGTGCCGATCGCCAGCCCGACCACGATGATCAGGAGCAGCGACTTGCCGCTTCCCCCATCGTCATCTGAAGACTCGTCTGCGGAAGTCGCGTCGGTCGCGGTCGGCTCGCCGGTCGCGGCCGCATCTTCCTCGGCAGTCTGATCGGCCTCGGCCTGGCCTTCGGCAGCCGGTGCGGCCGCGGTCGAAGTCAGGGTGACCGCCGGGGCCGGGTATTCCGGCTCCGCCGCCCCTTCCTTGACCGGCTGGATCCAGGCGGTCGAGACGGAGCCACAGTCCTGGACCGCCTTGAACATCACCAGCTGGCCCTGCTTGCCACTGAGGGTGGCCCGGAACGGAAAGACCTGCTCGTGGTGATCGGGCAGGTTCCCGCCGGACCAGGTCAGGAGGCCCGGTTTCGTCCGTGCCTTCCATCCCTCGATCGGCAATGCCGTCGCGTCACTGGCCTGAGGCGGGATCCCAACAACCAGGCCGGTCGTCGCCTTGCCGTCGCAGCCGTGCCCGATGTGGAGTTCGAGGTCCACTGGCTTTCCGGCCGGTGCCTCGGATGGCGTCATTTCGACATGCGCACTGGCCGTCCCGGCGAAAACCGGGACGACCAGAAGCGCAGCCAGAATCGCAAGCAGATTCCTGACTTTGATCATGCGGTCAGGCTACTTCCTGCGGCCCTTCAGGAGGGCGGTCGAGCCGACGATGAGACCCAGTCCGCCAACGATCAGGGCGACGATCGAAAGACCGTTGCCGGAGTCGCTGTCATCGGAATCGGAAGCCGAAGCGGTTTCTTCCGATTCCTCGTGAGCCATGTCTCCATGCTCCTCGGCCTCGCCGAGCGCGACCGTCGGTGCCGGATGCTCGGGCTCCTCGCCGCCTGCGGGAGTGCTCTGGATCCAGGCGGTCTCTTCGCCGTTCACGCAACCCTGCAGCACCTTGAACTCGGCCATCTCGCCTTCCTCACCGGCAAAGGCGACGCTGAGCGGGAACTGCTGGAGCTGGCCGTCGGGCAGCGGACCACCGGACCAGGTGATCTCCCTGACTCCTTCGGTCACCTTCTCGCCGTGCATCTCGCTCGGCCGGGGAAGCTTGCCCTCGACCGTCTTGATGTCCCAGCCGGGAACCACGCCGGGAGTTGCCGAGATCACCTGGGGCGGCATCTTGATCTGAACCCGGTTGGTTGCCGCTCCATCACAGCCGTGAGGCACGGTGAAGGTCAGCATCGCGTACCCCTCGGAAGGCGCTTCCTCGGGAGCAACGGTCACGTGGGCAGAGGCCGAGGTCGGAAAGACCACGGCGATGAGGGCCATCAGGGCCAGAACGAATTTCTTGCTGGTGTTCATGTTTTTCCTTTCAGGCAGCTTCGAGCTGCCAACTTCACATCGAAAAGTTGCTTGCGATCAGATGTGAAGCGGAGGCCCGCGGCCGGCCAGCGAGCAGGCGATCAGCCTGCCGCCGCCCGGGGTCCGGGGAGCCGCAGGAGAGGAAGTCCAGAGTGAGCTGTGGCCGCGCTCGGTCTTGAAGACCCGGATCAGCGCGCGACGGAACTTCTCGATCGTCTCCTCGCCCGGATAGCGGCCATGCACGAGCAGCCCGACCAGCAGGAGAAGCGGGGCAAGGGCCAGCAGGAATTCGGGGAGCCAGCCGCTCACTTGATCTCCACCTCAAAGGTGGCAATCGGTTCATCGAACCGGGAAAGCCGGATCGCGACATTCGCCTGCCAGTCACCCTTCACGCCAAGCATCGCCGACGGCACCACGAAATGACCACCGCCGGCCCGGCGAGTGTCGGCCTCGATCGGGGCGATGTCCTGCTCCGGCAGCGAGAAGGCGACCTCCATGTCGATCACCGGAACCGGCGCCCCGGTCCGGTCGTTGAACATGTACAGATGAACCTCGTTGCTGCCGATCCGGGCCGGGTCCACGGTGTACTCGAGCCGGTTGACGCCGACCTGTACGGAGCCGGAGGAAGGACCGGCGGTGATCGCGTCCGGCGGCGGGTAGCTGACCAGTGCTGCGGTGACTCCCAGCACGGCGACCACGGTCACCATCTCGACCCGGAGCAACCGTCGGAGCCGGCCGCCCGGTTCTCCAGGTGATTCCGCCTTCTCGAGCCGGCGCACGAGACCGGGTATCACCCGCATCCGGTTCGCGGCCCCGAGCCCGAGGATCAGGATGAAAAGAGCGATCTTGATGGCGACGGCCCGTCCGAACTGGGTGGTGAAGAGATCACCGATCGAGCCGACGTCGATGATCGCCTGGATCGCGCCCGAAACCCCGATCAAGGCGACCGAAACCAGAGCAACCGTCGAGAATCCGATCGTCGTTTCGGTCAGCAGTCCGGTCCGTTCCGACGGATCTTCGATTCGCCTGGTCGCGGCGGGAAGGATCCAGAGCATTGCCGCCAGCCCCCCGGTCCAGACTGCCATCGCCGCGACGTGGATGACGTCACTTGGAACGAGCAGCCAGCTCGGGTCGCGGGTCGAGGCGTGACCGGCGAGCGCGGGAGTTACCGCCAGGATCGCCCCGGCCAGCAGGCAGGTGATCGAAGCCGCCCCCGGTTTCAGGAAGCTGCGACCCGCCAGCATGACGGCGCCGAGCACCACGGCCCAGGCTCCCGCCCGGACCAGCATCATCGTCCCGAAGCGGGTGTGAATCACCTCTCCCGGGATCCCGGAACCGAAGGCGTTCCAGAGGCTGGTTCCGGCGCCGATCGAGCCCTGGAAAATGATCGCCAGCAAGGAGGCGACCAGGCCGACGACCGCGGCTGGCAGGACGAGCCGGCGAAACCGGCTGACGATCTCGTCGCGAGAGCCTTCCGGAAGCGACCGGGCACGCCCGAGCACAAAGAGCATCCAGACGATTGCCCCGATCGCCAGGGCGATCGCGAGGTAACCGACCATTCGCACGAACCAGAAACCGACCTCGGTGACTGTGCCGGTCTCATTTTCGGCGAGGAGCTCGGAGATCGTCTTTCCCTGGACGAAGGCCTGCTGGTTGGCACCCGGTTTGCCGATCGTAAATGTGATCCCTCCGGAGATCGGGTGGGCGTCGGCGGAGACCACGTGGTAGGTCGCGGTATAGAGACCGTCTGGCAGGCCGTCCGGAAGTTCCGCGGCGATCGCCTCGGCGCTTTCTCCAGGTCGCTCAAGACCACCGCTCTGAACCTCTTCCCCGGCGGTGTTGAAAACCCGAACCGCACCGAGCGAGGCCTCGACCGGCTCGTTGAACCGGAAGGCAACCCGGTCGGGCGCAACTTTCAGTTCGGCGCCGCGGGCCGGCGTCGATCCCTCCAGCACGGCGTGGCCCGATGCGGACGAGACCACCCCGAGCAGGCAAGCCAGACCGAGCAGTACTGTGGCAAGAGCCCGCCTCACCAGGCCTCCTTCTCCCCTTCCGCGTCCTCGCCGGCCTCTCCGTCGCGTCGCCGGCGCGAAATCCAGAAGGCGAATGCCGCGACGACGGCCAGCCCGAGGATGATGAAGGGGATCACCGGCACGTTCGAATCGTTGCCGACCCAGGTCAGGGTCCCGTTCACCCTGGCCGGTTCACCCCCGACCGTGATCGGGATCGAGTAGTCGAAGACCCGGGTCTCTTCGGACTCGTCCTTGACCTGTGGCGGGGTTCCCTCACCCATGTAGTGGGAACGGTGGTCATGCCACTCGTAGGTGCCGTTGTCACCCGTCTGTTTCCAGTCCGGCGATGACTTCTCATCGGCGCGCGCCGGGATGTCCACATCCGCGAACCGGTCCTGGTTCAGGTAATAGGCGGGCGAGTTCAGGTTCTCCTCGACCGTGCCGTCAGCGAGTATCCGGGCCAGCGGCTCGCCGTCGTAGCCGAAGATCACGACGTCCTTTCCGGTGTCGTTGACCAGCCGCACGTGATCGTCGAAGTTCACGATTGATACATCGAGACCCGCGGCAAGGGCTTCGGGCCGGATTGAAGTGATCTCCGACCGGTAGTTCGAATTGCCCTGGTGGGCGATGGCCACCGCCGGGGTGGCGGCGAATATGAACAGGGCGAGGATGCCCAGTAGTCGCTTCATTTTGCTTCTCACATCCGATCGTTGATCGGGGCGGCACGGGGCCGCAGGTCAGGACAGCGTTTCGAACCGCCCGTAGAAGCGGGAGGCTCAGCAGGAAGCCGCGGGCGGTCCCCTGACCGGAGTCAGGGTGAGGCCGACGCGACCGGCGAGCAGCCGCATGGCCGAAGGCAGGGTGAAAACGGGAGCGGCCCCGGTCCGACGCCGGGAACGAACCCGAAGCGCGGCAAGCGTTTCCTCGCCGACGTACCGGCCCAGAGCGAGCGGAGCCGCAAGCAGAAAAACGGGAACCGTGAAGAGGATCGCTTCCGGGGAGCCGGCCAGAACGAGGAAGAGCGTCCAGGCAGCGGCCACCATGAAGAGGCCTGCAGTCCGGAGGTTTGAAATCGGGCGACGCGCTTCCATCACTGTGATTGTAACCCCGCTGCCGGGGAAAAAGACCGGATGACCGCACCATCTAGGCTTCCCCCATGGCGCAGATCAAGGCTCTTCTCTTCAACGACCCCTCATGTCCCTTCGGTTACTCGGCCAGTCCGGCCCTGAGAACTCTGGAGTGGCGATACCGCGACCAGATCGAGTGGCACCTGGCCGTGATCGGACTTTCAGATGACCGGAATCCGCTCCCTTACCCGCTCGAGACCCTGACCGGTTTTTACTTCGACTTCCGGGAGCGATACGGCATGCCGTTCGCGATCGAACCGAAGTTCCGCACCTACACCAGTGCCCGTGCCTGCCAGGTGATCACCGCGGCGCGGCTGGTAGCTCCGGGTTCGGAGTGGCGGGTCCTCAGAACCCTTCAGCTGCTCCAGTTCAATACCCCGCTCCTGCTTGACGACGACAGGCAACTGGCCGAAGCCATCGGCACTGTTCCGGGCCTGGACGCGACGAAAGTGATGGAGGCTGTCGACACTCCGGAAGTCCAGGCCGCCTACCAGGAGGACTTCGACCACGCCCGCACCGCAGCGGGCGGGGCTACGCACCTTCAGGACAAGGCAGCCGCGGCCGAGGACGGTCACCGGTTCACGGCGCCGTCGGTGATCTTCGAGGAAGGAGATCGCCGGGTGGAAGTGGGCGGATTCCAGCCGATCGAGGCGTATGACGTGGTGATCGCGAATCTGGATCCGGAACTGAAAAGGATGGGCCCGGCCGGGGACGCGCTGGAAGCTCTGAGTCTTTATCCGGCCGGATTGACCACCCAGGAGGTCGCTGCCATCATGACCAGCGGAAACGATGCGCCGGACCGCACCGGTGCCGAGCGGCAGTTGGTGATCGCACTGGGCGAGGACAAGGTGAAAAGGGTCGCGCTCGGCAACGATGCGCTCTGGATCAGGTCCTGAGCGGCGACTAGCCCGCGGAAAGCAGATAGGACAGGAGAAAACCGAGGGCAGTTGCGTAGGCGACCTTGATGCCGCCCTCTTCGTAGGCCTCGGGCATCACGGTGTCGGCAAGCGAGGCGAGCACCGCACCGGCAGCAAAGGCCAGAGGAACCGAGAGGGTCTTGTTGTCAACCCCGTCGAGTAGCGCGTAACCGAGCACGACCGCGAGTCCGAGCAGCAGCGCCGCGCCAACCCAGATCAGCATCACTGTCTTCGGACGAACCCCGGCGTCCTTCATTTTCCTGGCCCCGACCAGGGCTTCCGGAAAGTTCGACACGAAGATCGCGACCAGCAGGGCGACGCTGCTCCCTTCGATCAGCGTGACCCCATCGCCAGGTTCTCGGGCACTCCGTCCAGGGTCACCCCGGCAAGCAGGGCAAACCCGATTCCGGCTCCCGAGCTGGCCCGCCTTGCTGTCCTCCTGGTCAACCAGCCGTCCAGCAGGACGAAGACGGTCGCCCCGGCCAGGAAGGAAATCCCCGCGTAGCCGACGCCGCCGTGCTCGAAGGCCTCGTCGAAGAGCTCGAAGGCGACGGCGGAAATCAGGGCGCCGGACGCGAACCCCAGGAGCGAAGCCAGCACCGGCCTCGGCAGCTCGACTTTTGACCCGACCAGAGCACCGATCGGAAGCGCAACGGAGGCGAGAAACGCGTAGGCGACCACCTGAAGCATCGGCACAAGTCAAGCACCGCAGCCGGAGGGCATGCCGGGATCGGGAACCGGTAGCCTGCGCCGATGGCTCTAGGCGGTGCCGAGGTAGCCGCCAAAGAAGGCGGTTCCCCCACGGCAAAAGAAGCGGGCTCACACTTCAGGCCCGACATCCAGGGGATTCGCGCGATCGCGGTAACCCTTGTGCTTGCCTGTCACGCCGCGATTCCGTGGGCCGAGGGCGGATTCATCGGGGTCGACGTCTTCTACGTGTTGTCCGGCTTCCTGATCACCGGCTTGGTGGTCCGCGAGATCGAGAAGACCGGCCGGGTCTCGATCCGGAACTTCTACGCCCGCCGGGCGAAGCGCCTCTTGCCGCTGGCAGCGCTGGTTCTGGTCTTCATCTGCATCGGGTCGATCATCATCTTCCCGCTGGCCCAGCAGGTGACGATCGGCGGCGACGTCTTCGCGGCAGCCCTCTACTTCGTCAACTGGCACTTCATCGTCCAGGGTGTCGACTACTTCGCTGCCGCGGACGGCATTCACAGTCCGGTCCAGCACTATTGGTCGCTCTCGGTGGAGGAGCAGTTCTATGTGGTCTGGCCGCTGCTCCTGCTGGCCGCCGGGGCAATCGCCACGAAGCTGAAGCGTCGGGCGAAGACCATCGTCCTCTTCTTCATCGTGCCGGTCGCGATCGCTTCCCTGATCTACAGCGTCCACTTCACCAGCGTCAATCCGGAAGCCGCCTTCTTCTCGACCCTGGCCCGGGCCTGGCAGCTCGCCTTCGGCGCGGTGCTGGCCATGGTGCTGCCGAAGACCAGGATTCACCTCCCCGCCTGGTTTGCCCACCTGGCCGGCGTCGCGGCGGTCGGCGTGCTGCTCTGGGCAACCTGGAAGATGTCGGCGAGCACCCCGTTCCCCGGAACCAACGGGCTGATCCCGGTCATGGCGACGATCACACTGCTCGTGGTCGGCGCTTCCGGCAAGGGCATCACCACCCGGATCCTTTCGACCCGGCCGTTCCAGTACGTCGGCAACATCTCGTACTCCTGGTACCTGTGGCACTGGCCGTTCGTGGTCTTTGCGCTCGGGATCTTTGATCACCTCACCTGGAAGTGGCTGGTCGTCGCGACCCTGCTTTCCTGGATTCCGACCCAGATCAGCCACACTCTGCTCGAGGACCCGGTGCGCCGGGCAAAGATCCTCAAGCTGCGCCCCAACCGGGCCCTGCTGATCGGCGGCGGCTGTTCGATCGTCGCTGCTGTCTTCGGGCTCTGGCTGGGTTCGAACCGGATCAACGTGGACGAACTGAGCCAGGATCAGGTGCTCGGAGCCGCGGTGATCAAGAACGGCAAGGTGCCGCTGGTCAACTCGGTCGACGCGATCAAGCCGAACCCGCTGACCGCCCGCGAGGATCGCGGCCAGATGTACAAGGACGGCTGTCTGCTGCTCGGCCCCCGCACCGAATCCGGCGAATGCGTCTATGGGGATCCGGACGGTGATGTCAGCGTGATCCTGTTCGGCGATTCCCATTCGATGATGTACATGCCTACCCTCGACGCGATCGGCAAGGAGCGCGGCTGGAAAATCACCGGCCTCTCCCGCGCAAACTGCGCGATCGCCGAGGTCGAGTTGAGCAAGTACTGCGACGAGTGGCGCGAGAATTCGCTTGAGCGAATCGCCGAGGAACAGCCGAATCTGGTCGTCGTGGCCACCTCCACCCAGGCCGTCTACAGCCTCACGATCGATGGCAAGAAGCTGAGCCGCGAGGCCAGCGAACCGTATCTCGTGGACGGGATGATCGAGACCTACGAATTCCTCGAGGAGAACTCCGGCAAGGTTGTGCTGATCAGAGACCAGGCCCAGGCACCGCGGCAGCCGTGGTTGCCGCATGAGTGTGTGGCCGAAAACCTTGACAGCCTGAAGAAATGCGCCTTCCCGCCCGAGCGGAAGGCATTGTTCGACGTCAAGGCGGCCGAAGCCGCCGGAGTGGACATCATCGATCCGATGCCGATCCTCTGCAGCGATGGCCGCTGCCCCGCCGTGATCGGCAACGCCCTGGTCTACCGCGACAGCTACCACGTCTCCGCCACCTACGCGATAACCATGGCCCCCTGGCTGGAACAGGAACTGGCGAAGCTAGATTTCCCCGCCGGCTCCCGTTAGCCCGGACCTCCTTCGTTACGGCCTGCGGTGATGGAGATGCGGGAAGGGCCATCTCTCACCCGGACGCAATTCAATGACCGTGACTTCCGAACCGACGATACGGAGCACCTTGTCGGTGTTGGTCGCCTTGCCGTTCGCGTAAGTCCTGAAGACCACCACTGCCACTTCTCCGTTCGACTTAATCCAGCTGGGCCGGCCGGAGCCCAAGCTCGTCAGGCCACCTTCGGAAATTATGTAGTCGAGGATGAACCGCATCCTCCACATGCCGTAGAACGGGCCACCGTAAGCCCCGGTCCGGCGCGAGAAGGTCTTTCCGTCGCAGCGGGTTCCGCCTTCCCGTTTACCGGAGAACAGCACGCCGTAGCCAGCCCAGGCGTCGCCCTTCTTACATGACGCCGACCTGATCTTCAATTGTCCGGCGTCGATCAACGCCACGTCCGGGGTTATCCGGCCCCTGGTTCGGGTCCGGTCGGTCGAGTTGAAGATCAGACTGCGAACGTCTTTTGCGGTGATGGTCCCGTCGTTCAGATAGACCGGCGTGGTGCCCCCGGCCATTCCCTGGGCCCCCTGGGACAAGAGTACGGCGACGATGGCCGGCAGCAGCAATTTCCTGAGTGACATTTTCCCTCTCTCTTTTCTTGCCTGCGGAGTTAGCTGTCGGGCTCGCGCGAAAAGAGACCGCGCTACGCGTTGCGATTCGCCCCGGGGATCTGATCCCAATTGGTTCCCCCGCCCCGGAATCGATCCGAGTTAGGCTTTGCACACCCAATGCTACATAATCCTTAACAAGATCCCACCGAGTGATTGAGTCAGCCCGCTGGCCCTCGCGGACGACATGTCCGGCGATTCCCCAAGGGTTGTCCCGAATCGATCGTTCTCCAGTTCCGGGTCACGCTTTCGGTTGTACGAGTGGATGGGCCGGGAAGGACTCGAACCTTCGACCTACGGATTATGAGTCCGCTGCTCTAACCAACTGAGCTACCGGCCCGCGGGGCTCACGCCCTGCCCCCAAAGATATTTGCCAAACGCCCGCCCGCGCGTGGAGGGTCCCTCCTGGGAGGTGCCTATGGATTGCATCTATATGGATGCAATCCATAGGCACCTGCCCCGGATCGGGATCGGGAAATCACCGAGGCCCCACTTTGCGCCGGTATGCGGCACAAAGTGGAATCTCGCGACATGCCAACACCACAAGACTTGAGCGGTCGTGCACAGGGCGCTCCTGCGGGTGGCTGGCGAGGAACAAGCCGGGAAATGGCCGCGATAGTACTCAGGTACTTGAAACACCAGGCGGAGCCCCTTCCTTCCGTCAATTGGTTCGAGAGGAAGGGGCGGGTTTCTATTCGCCGTCCGGCGAAGACCGGACGGCATGCGGATGTGAGCGTCCTGGGCGCGTTGCCCGGTCTACAGGGCGAAGAGCTGGGAGAGGCTTCGACCTACGTCGGGGGGTTCTTCCTCGTCGTTGGCCGCGGCCTTTACGCCCGAGGCGAGGGCTTCAGCGGCTTCGGATATCTGGCTTGCCCGGTTGGGGCGGATCTCCCCCGCCTTGGCGGCGTCCGAGAGGTCGGACTCCATCAAGCCGGCCAGTTCGCCCAGGCGGCGAAGACCGAGAGTCGATGCGGTGCCGTGGAGAGCATGGGCTTCCTGGCGAAGTGTTTCGAAGTCAGAAGTTCCGGTGTCGAGACCGGCCGAGATCACATCACAACGCTGCCGCGCTTCCTTGGCGAAAGCAACGATCAGCTCGTTGTCTGGCTTCTCCTCACTCATGGCTCACCTCGGTAGATACGGACGAAAACAAGCGGTAGCGATTCCATTCTCCACATTTACCCGAGACTGTGCATGCTCGCCAGCCCCGGTCACCCCATCTGGCATAGGCTCCGGCTGGTTTTCATCCTACGGAACGGAGCGAGAGTGGCAAAGCGTGCGGCATTGGTTACTGGAGGTTCGGGAGGAATCGGACTGGCTATCGCCAGGCGTCTGGCGGAGAGTGGCTACGCAGTGACGATCTCCGGGCGCCGCGAAGACAAACTGCTGGCGGCCGCCGAAAGTCTGGCTGACGACGATCTCAAGGTCGAGGCCGTGGTTGCCGACGTGACCAGCGAGGAGGCAGTGGTCGAACTGGTACAGGAACACAAGCGCCAGTGGGGCCGCCTTGACTGCCTGGTCAACAACGCCGGTGTCGGCATCGGGCAGCCGCTGGGCGAGATCCAGAGCAAGCACTTCGACCTGCAGATCGCAGTCAACCTCCGGGCCCTCGTGGTCGCGACCCGGGAGTCGGTCGAGATGCTGAAGAAGGCCGGTGAAGAACACGGCAAGGCGCTGATCGTCAACCTCGCCTCGCTTGCCGCAGTCGAGTCTCCGCCGTGGCTCTCGGTTTACGGAGCGACCAAGGCGGCGGTGGTCGGTTTCTCCAGGTCGACCCAGAAGGAGCTCGTCGGCACCGGGGTTTCCGTGACCGCGCTCTGCCCCGGATTCGTGGCGACCGACATGACCGAGTTCGCCCAGCAGGCGGTACCCGCCGAGGAGATGATGCAGCCGGAAGACATGGCCGAGGCGGTCAGCTTCCTGCTCAAGGTCTCGCCGGCCTGTGCGGTTCCGGAACTGGTCATGGCCCGTCCGGTGGCCGGGCCGGACACCCAGGGGATGTAAGCCGGCTTGCGCTGCCTGGTCGCCGCTTTCGGCGATCCCGGTCACGTCTTCCCGGCGGTCAGTCTCGCCCGGGCCCTCCAGGACCGCGGGCACGAGGTGATCGTCGAGACCTGGCCGCAGTGGAAGGACGCGGTCGAGGAAGTCGGTCTCCGCTTCGTGAGCGCCGACCAGTACCAGGTCTTTCCTCCGCCCCGTTCCGGCTCGCCGGGCGCCGGCCAGGCGGCCGTGGCCCTGATGCCGCTGCTCGAGGAGTTCGAGCCGGACGTGGTGGTGAACGACATCCTCACGGTCGCACCGGCCCTCGCCGCCGAGGCGTACGGCTGCGCCTGGGGCACGCTGATTCCCCACATCTACCCGGTCCAGGACGATGGCATGCCGTTTTTCGCGATTGGCGCCCTGCCACCCCGCACCGGCCTGGGCCGTCGCTTCTGGCGATTCACCGAGTTCGCCCTTCGCCGCGGGCTCGAGCGCGGACGCGATGACCTGAACGCACAAAGGGCACTGGTCGGTCTCGAGCCGACCGAGCGTTTTCATGGTGGCACGAGTCCCGACCTGGCGATGGTCGCCACCTTCCCGCAACTGGAGTACCCGAGACAGTGGCCGGAGTCGGTCCACGTGACCGGCCCCATGCCTTTCGAAACTCCCTTCAGGGACATCGAACTTCCTCCCGGCGATGACCCCCTGGTGCTCGTCGCCCCCAGCACCTCCCAGGATCCGCAGAACCACCTCGTCCGTTCCGCCCTTGCCGCGCTCGGTGACCAGCCACTGCGGATCGTGGCGACGACGAACCGGGTCGTTCCCAGCCACCCGATCGAGGTGCCGGCCAACGCGGTACTGGTCGACTGGCTGAGCTACTCGCAGGTGATTCCCGAGGCTTCGCTGGTGATCTGCCACGGCGGCCACGGCACGGTCGCCCGCTCCCTGGCCGAAGGAGTCCCGGTACTTACCTGCCCGGCAGCCGGCGACATGAACGAGACCGCGGCTCGCATCACCTGGGCCGGAGTCGGTCGTTCGGTTCGCTGGAGCCTGACCGGCCCGAGATCTCTCAGGTGGGCAGTGGCCGAACTGCTCGACGAACCAAGATACCGCGAGAAAGCCCTTGAAATAGCTGATTGGCACCGCAACAACGACGGTCCCCGGCACGGCGTGGATCTCGTTGAAGCTCTCGTTTGAGGCCTGAAAACAAGTGAACCCGCTCCTCGGAAGGGCGGGCTCAAAACACTCGGGGGGGCGGACTCGAACCGCCAACCCTCTGATTAACAGTCAGATGCTCTACCGATTGAGCTACCCCCGAATGCGGACGGTCAGACTACCGAATGGCGGACGTACTCAGGCGGCTGGTCAGCCGGCCGGCTCTTCCGCCCCGGCCTTCCTGACCTGTTCGACCAGTTCAGAGCGGCGGCGACTGAGTTCCGCCCTTCTGCCGGCATCGCCGGCCCGCGCCGCTTCGGCGATCTCGTCCTCGAGCGCCGCTAGTTCCAGCTCCATGAAGTTGCGCCGGATCGAACCCGTCCCGACCAGGTCCGGATCGGCCCTTGCGACCAGCGCCGCGATCATTTTCTGAAGCTCCCGGTCCTCGGGATCCAGCCCGGTCGCCGGGTCATCGAGGTGGCCCCGGAGCCACTCGACCGTGCGTTCGATCAGGGGTGAACTCAGGTGACGGGCATCCAGCTTCTCCAGCCACTGCCGGCCTTCGTCGGGCCGGGCCACACACATGGCGAGCATCCAGCGCTCGGTCCGTTCCCGGCGCGAGAGGACGGCAGGCCGCTGCGGCGCGGGTTCTGGCCTCGACTGGCCGGTCTCCACCTGGGTTTCAACCTCCCCGCTTTCGACCCTTGACGCGACAACGCTCGAATCGATCTGCAACCGTTCGGTGACCCGGCGGACAAGTTCCTGGCGGGTGGCGCCCGGCGGGATGCTCGCAAGCACCGGGGCAGCTTCGGAAAGCCCCCGGTCCCGATCGCGGGGGGAGGACGAGTCAACGCCGGCGAGGATCAGGTCGATCTGGAACTCGGCGAGATCCACGGCACCCTCGACCAGTTCGCGGAACCGCTCGGCACCGCCTTCTTCGATCACCATTTCGGCCGGATCGACCCCTTCCGGCATCGCTGCCACCCTGATCTCGAGCCTTCTTCCCGCGGCCACTTCCTGGGCCCGGAGCATTGCCTTCTGTCCGGCGGCATCCGCATCCAGCGCCAGGATCACGGTGTTGACCACGGCTGAAAGCTGGGCGACCTGTTGTTCGGTCAGGGCGGTGCCCATGATCCCCACCGCCTCGGTCAGTCCAACCTGGTGAAGTGCGATCACATCGGTGTAGCCCTCGACCAGGATCGCCCGGTCGGCCTTCGCCATCGCAGCCCTCGCGCGATCGATTCCGTAGAGGATGTCGCTCTTGTGGAAGAGCTCGTTCTCGGCGGTGTTGATGTACTTGGCGCCCTGCTCGTCCCGCATCGCCCGGGCACCGAATCCGACTGCCCTGCCGCGCGCGTCCCGGATCGGGAAGGTGATTCGCTCGCGGAAGCGGTCGTAGTGGGCACCGTTTCTGCCCTTCTGGGCCAGGCCGGCCCGTTCGAGCTCGTTGATTTTGAATCCCGCTCTCTGGCTTCGGACCAGCAGCGTGTCCCAGGCGCTCGGTGCGTAACCAACTTCGAAATCGGCGAGTGCCTCCGCGCTCAGTCCCCGCCCGGCCAGGTACTCGCGGGCTTTGCGGGCTTCCTCGGCGGTCTGGAAGAAGTTGGCGTAAAACGAGCCGGCCCGGTCCATGAGTTCAGTCAACCGCGCCCTTTCCTGCCGACGCTGTTCGGCCCGCGGATCCTCCTTCTCGCGGGTGACCTCGACTCCGTAGCGCTCGGCCAGGTTCTCGACCGCGGCAGGGAAGTCGAGGTTCCGGGTACTCATCACGAACTCGAACAGATCCCCACCGACTCCGCAGCCGAAGCAGTGGTAGAGCTTCTCGGTGGCGTTGACAGAGAAAGAGGGTGATCGCTCCTCGTGAAAGGGGCAAAGCCCCATGTAGCGCCCGCCGCCAGCCCGCTTCAGGTCGGTCTCGGCGGAGACGATCTCGACCATGTCCGCAGCGGCGCGAACCCGGTCGATCGTGTCAGGAGTGAACTTGGACATCTCCGGCGATCTTATGCCCCGCTAAAAGCGGGAGCCTTCGGGTACGTAGATCGCCGTGTAGCGGGCGATGCAGTACCGGTCGGTCATGCCGGCGAGCAGGTCGGTGACCCGCTGGACCGGATCGGCGGCCGGGTCGAACTCCGGAACTTCGTCGATCCGGTCGAGGTAATGGTCGAACAGCGCCCTGATCACGCCGTGGACGCGATCGTGGTCACGCCTCGCCTCGGCTCCGAGATACACATTGTCGAACATGTACTTGCGAAGCCTGAGCATCGCCATCCCCATGTGCTCGGACTGCCGGATCTCGTCGCCCTGCTGCGACTGCTCGACGATGTCCTTGACCAGCGAGTCGATCCGGCTGGCCCCGGTCGGCCCCAGCATCGCGATCTCTTCCCGGGGCAGGTCCTCGGAAAGGAGGATTCCGGCCCGCAGGGCATCGTCGATGTCATGGTTTATGTAGGCAACCCGGTCCACGAGCCGGACGATCTGGCCTTCCAGTGACGCGCTCTTGACCGGGCCGGTGTGCTTGAGAATCCCTTCCCGGACCGGCTGGTTCAGATTGAGACCCCGCCCTTCCCGCTCGAGCGCATCCACCACCCGCAGCGAATGCTCGTTGTGCTTGAACCCGGGACCGCCGTGGGCCTTGCTGGCCTCGTCGAGCGCCTGTTCACCGATGTGCCCGAAGGGCGGGTGGCCGAGATCGTGGGCGAGGCCGATCGCCTCGGTCAGGTCCTCATTCAGCCGCAGCGCCCGGGCCACCGTCCTGGCGATGCCGGTCGCTTCGAGGGTGTGGGTCAGACGGGTCCGGTAATGGTCGCCTTCCGGAGCGATGAAGACCTGGGTCTTGTGCATCAGCCGCCGAAACGACTTGCTGTGGACGATCCGGTCCCGGTCCCGCTGGAAGGGGGTGCGCCACTGACTGTCCGGTTCCGGCTCGGCCCGGTCGGCAGGGAAGGACCGGATCGCCCGGTCGGCCAGGAACCGGTCTTCCCGCTCGTTGGTCATCAGCTCGAACTCGCCTCCGGGCCCGTCGCCCGGCCGGCCCGCCACTCCGGTATCAGCGCCGCTCACGCCGCGAGCCTTTCTTCCGGTCTGGGCAGTCGCACATGGGCGTGATGCTCAAGAGTTTCACCGACCGCCCGGCCCGCTTGCCGGACCGCCTGCCGGCTGCCGGCCGGAAGTTCGGAAAGCGGACTGCCCAGCGAACGGATCATGAAGGTGTGGGCTTCCTCCGAAAAGGGAAACGAACCGGCCTCGCAGGTCGGGCAGACAACTCCGCCGGCTGCGCCGGAGAAGGCGGTCATGTGGTCACTCGCCCCGCACCGGGAGCAGCCGGACAGTTCGGGGGCAAAGCCCGCGGCCAGGGCGAGCTTCAGCCGGAATGCGACCATGCCGGCCCCGGAGGCGACCGGACCCTCCGGGTCGGCGTCGACCAGCTCCAGATAGCGGCAGAGCAGGTTGTAGGCCGGCTGGTTGGGCTCCTCCACCCCGTCGAGCAGCCGCAGCACTCCGCCACAGGCATCGGCGGCGGCCCCGATCCCGCTGCCGCTTGCCCGGAGATCCGGGTACCCCTCGATCGTTTCGGCCGAGGTGACGGTGTGAAGGTCGCCCCTGCTCCGGTGGAGGACGAGCGACAGCCTGAAGAACGGTTCAAGCCTTCCGCCGAAACGGGATCGGGGCTTGCGCACACCCTTGGCGATCGCTCCGAGCCGGCCGTACTCGCGCGTGTAGAGGTGAAGGATGCGGTCGGCTTCGCCGTACCGGATGGTCCTCAGTACCACCGCTTCTGTCTTGAAAGTCCTGGACATCTGTCTCGTTAATGGTGTCGCGCCGCCCGGACGCCCCCTGAC
The DNA here is from genome assembly GCA_020438425.1 of Solirubrobacterales bacterium. Taxonomy (GTDB): domain Bacteria; phylum Actinomycetota; class Thermoleophilia; order Solirubrobacterales; family 70-9; genus 67-14. The sequence goes on along the minus strand of JAGQUQ010000019.1, from coordinate 13,298 downwards.
GCTACTTTCGCTTCGACCGGCGGCGCAGCCGCTTCTGGCAGTTCGGACAGAAATAGGTCGATCGGCCGCCGACCACAATCCGTTTGATTTCGCCCCCGCAGGCCACACATTCCTCGCCTTCGCGACGGTGGACGAGGAACTCGTTCTGCATGCCGCCCTTCTCGCCTTTGGCGTCGCGGTAGTCGTCGATCGAGGCGCCGCCCAGGTCGAGCCCGCGCTCCAGCGCGTCAACCACCCCGTCGCGAAGGGCGAGGTGATGGTCGTGCTTCATCGACCCTCCGGGCGAGAGCGGATGGAGACGGGCCCGGAACAGCGCCTCGTCGGCATAGATGTTTCCGACCCCGACCACTCCCTTCTGGTCGAGCAGGAAGGACTTCAGCGGACCGGTGCGCCCGGCGGTCATCGCGGCCATCGCTTCGACCGTGAAGTCTTCGGAAAGCGGTTCGACTCCGAGGCGAGAGGAGAAGTACTCCTCGAGGTCGCCGGCTCCGGCGACGAACCCGCGCCCGAAGCGGCGGGGATCCGAGAAGCGGAGCTCGCCGCCGTCGTCGAGTGTGAATCTGGCCTTCAGGTGCTTTTCGCTCGCATCGGCCTCGTAGATGCGGGCATCGCCGGGGTTCTCGCTGCCGTCGGGAGCGAGCAGAACCAGCGATCCGGTCATCCGCAGATGGATCACCACGGTGTTGCCGTCATCGAGTTCGAGCATCAGGTACTTGCCGCGGCGGCCGACATCGACGATCTCGCGCCGGTTCACCGCCCGCTCGAAATTCCCGGGCAGTTCCGGCTTCGTGAAGTAGGGGTCGAGCACTTCGACCACCTCGATCGTCCGTCCATTCAGGTCGGGTTCCAGTTGACGACGAATCGTCTCGACTTCAGGAAGCTCGGGCACCAGCCGGTTCTATCAAAGCCCCGTCACGAGCGGTGGGTCGGATTTCCGGCACAGGTGCCGGTTTTCCGACCCACCCGAGTGTTCTGGCCGGCCGACGGGACCGGGTCGGATTGTCGGCCTGTGGACCGGAAATCCGACCCACCGGGGATTTGGCTTCTCAGCGGGATTGGGCGCGGGGATGAGCGGCGTAGTAGACGTCGCGGAGCTGCTGGCCGGTGAGGTGTGTGTACATCTGGGTCGTGGCGACGTCGGCATGTCCGAGCATCTCCTGGACGGCCCGGAGGTCGCAGCCTCCGGCCAGCAGGTGAGTGGCAAACGAGTGGCGCAGGGTGTGCGGGCTCATCCGGTCCTCGAGACCGGCCGTCTTCGCATGCCCCTGCACGATCTTGTAGAGGCCCTGCCTGGTCAGCTTGCGCCCGCGGAAGTTCAGGAAGAGGGCCTTCTCGGACCTGCCTTTGGCGAGCTCGGGACGGCCGGCGTGCAGGTAGCCCTGAAGGGCGTGGATCGCCTGCCGCCCCAACGGCACGATCCGTTCCTTGCTGCCCTTGCCCCGGGCTCTCAGCATCCCCTCGTAAGTGTCGACGTCAGTCATCTCCAGGCCAATCACCTCCGACGCCCGCAGTCCGCAGGCGTACATGACTTCGAGAATCGCCCGGTCCCGGTATGCCTGGGGCGAGTCTCCAGCGGGGCTGACAAGAAGGCGGGTCACTTCGGCCTGATTGAGGACGTTCGGCAGCTTCTTCGACCTCCGCGGCGTCACCAGACCGGCGGTCGGATCCTCGTTGACCAGGTCTTCACGACGCAGGTGCTTGTAGAAAGATCTGAGCGCGGCCGTCTTGCGGTGTACCGTCGATGGTGCGAGCCGGTGGCCGTTGCCGCCCGACTCGGTCAGATCGGCGACGTATTCGGACATCCCGGCGGCGTCGAGCTCCAAAGGGTCGATCGCGTGCTCGCGCAGGTAGTCGCCGAACTGCAGCAGATCTGTGCGGTAGGCATTCAGGGTGTTGCGGGAAAGACCCCGCTCCAGTTCCAGGTAAGCCAGGAACTCGAGCAGGAGGCTTTCGAAGCGAGCACCTTCGAGAACTTCGGGGGCAGGTTCGGACGTGACTGTTGCCGGCGGCATGCCAGCGTTTTCTCCCCGCACTTTCCGATCCCTTGCCTCGCAAGGAATCAGCCGTTTCAGGTCAGTCCGGCCAGGCGGGTGCCGGCGGCGAGCGGGCCGGCGAAGAACGGCCGGTCCTGCTCGAGGTCACGGCCCATGGTCCGACGCGGCAGGCCGGAACGGCCGTAGGCGTCGAGATCGACCTCGACCGCGACGACTTTGTCGATTCCTTCCGGAATCATCTCGATGAACTCGGCCGGCACCGGAAGCTCGACCGGCCCCAGGGCGAGATCGAGCACAGCCCGGCTGTGATGACTGAGCCCGCGATGTCGGGGCCGTGGGTCCCCGCTCGAAAGTCGTGGAGAGAGCAGCACCGGGGCCCCCAGTGAAAGTCCGGCATGGATGACGTCGAGAGCCGACATCCCACCGTGACCAAAGGCCGTTCCCGAGCCGAGGATTCCCGGACCCGGCCCGGCAATCACACCGTTCCATCCCAGCGAGGATGCCGCGTCGATCGCACCGGTCAGGGTGATCGCCTCCCTTTCGCCGCCATATGCGGGGCCGGCCGTCACGTGACCGGCAAGCAGCCCCCGGTCGAGCAGCTCGCGAACATCCCGGGAGAGAGAACCGGGCAACGCCCCACCCCCGGTCTGGATGTACCCGATGCCGGTCGCCCCCGCTTCGGAGGCCGCCCAGGCGGCCGGGGCTAGGTGACCGTGAAGCCCGATCGCCAGAACCGGAACCGGTGGCGCCCGGTCGGTTTCGGCCTCTCGCTCGACGCTCGCGACCGGATGCTGAAGCGAGCTGTAATTCAGCTTCATCACATGCTCGGTGGCCGAACCCCCGGCCGCCAGGCCCCGGGTCAGGTTCGCGTGAACGATGTCGAACCCGCCAGAGCCGAGACCGAGGTCGAGAGCTTCCACGTTCACGATCACTTCGTCGCCGACCTGACTCGGACCGACCATCGACTCGTCTGCCCATGCCGGCCGGGTCTGCTCCGACCCTTCCAGCCTGATCTCGAGCGGATCGGTCGATGAAACGGTGGCCCGGCGCAGTTTCAGCATCAGGAAGCACCCGCCAGGGCGACTATTTCCTCGCAGATGTCGAGCATCGCGGCGAGGTTCTCTCTGGGGACCGATTCCTGATCGGTGTGATTGTCGTAGGTCCCGTTTGCCAGCAGCAGGCAGTCCATGCCGCGCTCGCGGAAAACGCTGGCATCCGAGCCGCCGCCGGTGGAGACTCGTTCGGGAATCCGGCCCGCGACCGCAAGCGCCCCCTCGGCGAGTGCGAGGGCTCTGGAGTCATCGCCAACCCGGTACCCGGTGAAGTGCTTCTCGGTCGCGATGTCGACCTCGCAGCCGCTTTCGGATGCGGCCCAAACCATCGCGTCGGTCATCGCCGCGATCACTTCGGTGACCCGGGCCGGATCGACTGACCTTGCCTCTCCGGCCACGATGCAGGACCCGGGCACCACGTTGCCGGAGGTTCCCCCCTCGATCCGGCCGATGTTGGCTGTCGTTTCTTCGTCGAGCCGGCCGAGTTTCATCTCGCCGATCGCCCGGGCAGCCGCGGCAATCGCCGAACGACCGGACTCCGGAATCAATCCGGCATGGGCTTCGACCCCCTTGAAGATCCCTCGAATTCCGATGTGGGTCGGAGCTTCGGTGATCACCTGCCCGATGTCGGAAGCCTGATCGAGTACGAAGCCGACACTCGACTTGAGAAGCGACTGATCGAAAGCCTTGGCCCCGAGCAGCCCCTGTTCCTCGGCGACGGTGAAAAGCAGTTCGATCCCGGTCGCGGGAGGCTCCCTGACCGCCCTGGCGGCCAGTTCGACCAGTACCGCCACAGCAGCCTTGTTGTCGGCGCCGAGGATCGTGGCTCCGGCCGAACGGTAGACCCCTTCATCATCGAGAAGGACTTCGATCTGTCCGTTGTGCGGAACCGTGTCGATGTGGGCGCAGAACATGATGTAACCAGAGTCCTTCCCGCCGGTTCCCGGCTTGCCCGGTACCCGGGTCAGCAGGTTGCCTGCGCCGGCGCCAGTCGGACCGGCGGCGGCGTCCTCGAACACTTCCAGTCCGAGTGATTCGAGTTCGTTCCTGAGCAGGTCGGCAACCGCGCGTTCCTCCCCGGTCGGGCTTGCGGTCTCGCAAAGGCGAACGAAGCGGCTCATCCGAGCCGCATCATTTCACGAGGAAGCAGTCTGCTCGCGGCCGGAGAGCCAGAACAGGACGATCAGGATCGCCGGATTGAGAATGTCGAGCCAAAGCACGAAACCGCTGTTGTCGGCGGCGTGATTGTCATGCTCGACCAACTGGTAGATGTGACCAACGGCGTCACCCCAGAACAGGATCGTGGCGAAAATGACCGCGGCCAACCAGAACTTGCGGTCGCGAATCCAGAAGCAGAGCAGGCCGATCACGCCGATCGCCAGATCTCCCATCGCGTTCTCGAACTGGAAGGCGTAGGTACCAGTCTCGTTCCAGGGCACGAAGCCGATTCCCTCAGCAGTTTCCTTCCCGTCGAAAACGTGGAAAGCGGCCCCGAAGATCGAAGCGACACCGATCGCGATCCCGAGCCAGAACATCAGCAACACTGTCGTCACGGCGACCGAACCGCGCTGATCCCTGTGACGAAGCAGGTAGATCCCGGCACCGATCAGCGCCACAAGGATCCAGAACAGGAACGGCAAGGGTGTCAGGCCTCCTGGGTCTCGACTTCAATTGACGAATCGGAGGATTCGTCTTCCTCGCCGGAACCGGCAGGCTTCGCGGCGGCAGCCTCGGCGGCCGCTTTCATGAACTCCCGGAACAGCGGCTCCGGCCGGTTCGGCCGCGAGTTGAATTCCGGGTGGAACTGCGAGGCGACGTAGAAAGGGTGATCCGAAAGCTCGACGATCTCGACCAGTCGCTCGTCCGGCGAAGTGCCGGAACAGATCAGGCCCTGGTCCTCGAGGCGGGTCCGGAGCAGGTTGTTCACCTCGTAACGATGACGGTGCCGCTTGTAGATCACCGCTTCGCCAAAGATCTCCAGCGCCCTGGTGCCATCGTGAAGCTTGACCGGGTCCGCTCCGAGTCGCATGGTGCCGCCCATGTCGGAGACTTCCTTCTGTTCCGGCAGCAGGTCAACCACCGGGAACGGGGTCTCGGGATCGAACTCGGCCGAGTTGGCGCCATCCATGCCGGCGATGTGGCGAGCGAACTCGATCACCGCGATCTGCATGCCGAGACAGATGCCGAGATAGGGGATCCCGTTTTCGCGGGCGAACCGGGCCGCCTCGATCTTGCCTTCCACCCCGCGTTCACCGAAACCTCCGGGGATCAGGATCCCGTCGGCACCCTCCAGCCTTGTCACATCAAAGTCTTCGGAGTCAACCAGGTCGATCTCGACGTCGACCCCGTTATGGATGCCGCCGTGCTCGAGTGCCTCGATCACCGACTTGTATGAGTCGGCCAGCTGGATGTACTTGCCGACCAGGGCGATCTTGACGGTGCCCTCGGTGTTTTCGGCCATCCGGAGCATCGACTCCCACTCGGAGAGATCCGGCGGCGGCGCGTCGTCCATGTGGAAGTGCTCGAGGATGAAGTCGTCGAGCCCCTCGGCCCGGTACATCAGCGGGATCTTGTAGACGTTGTCGACGTCCTGGCCCGAAATTACACTGTCGGTCGGCAACGAGGCGAATTGGGCGATCTTCTTGCGGATGTCGCGGTCGAGCCCGGAGACCGAGCGGCAGATCAGGGCATCGGGCTGGATCCCGATCCGGCGCAGCTCGTTGACCGAGTGCTGGGTCGGCTTGGTCTTCATCTCGCCGGCGTGAACGATGTAGGGCACGAGGGTCAGGTGGATGAACATCGCCCGGCGCGGGCCGAGATCCGTGTAGAGCTGCCGAATCGCTTCGAGGAAGGCCAGCGACTCGATGTCTCCGACCGTGCCGCCGATTTCGGTGATCACGAAATCGACCTGCTTGGTCTCGGCGACGATCAGGATCCGGTTCTTGATCTCGTCGGTGATGTGCGGGATCACCTGGACGGTGCCGCCGAGGTAGTCGCCTCGGCGCTCGCGCTTGATCACTGAGTTGTAGACGGCCCCGGCAGTGACGTTCGAGGCACGCGAAGTGTTTTCGTCGGTGAAGCGCTCGTAGTGGCCGAGGTCGAGGTCGGTTTCGGCACCGTCCTCGGTCACGAAGACCTCACCGTGCTGGAAGGGGCTCATCGTGCCCGGATCCACGTTCAGGTACGGATCGAACTTCTGGATCTGGACCCGGAAGCCGCGGGAGACGAGAAGGCGACCGATCGAGGCGGAGGCGATGCCTTTGCCGAGAGCCGAAAGCACTCCGCCGGTGACGAAGATGAATCGGGTTTCTCCTTGGTACTGGTCGCTCACTTGACTCTCCCGAGGGAGTCTATAAACCGCAGCGGCGGCAGCCGGTCGATCGCCGAGGAGATTGACCGGAACTCTCCGTAAATCGTGAGAAGAATCACCACGGCAAGGGCAATCAGACGACCCGTTTCGTCGAGTCCGGTCAGCAGGCAGACGCCGGCCAGCGCCCCGGCCAGGTTCGACCCGGTATCTCCGAGCATCGCCCTGTTGCGCAGGGTGAACCAGATCCCGACCACGAAGGGACCGAGGAAGATGCCGGTCAGTTCGACCGGAAAGAGAGTCCAGCCGCCAAGGCAGATCCCGGCGACCAGCAGAAAGAGCGCTTTCTCCACCCTTCCTCCCCGCAGGTCGAACAGGTTGAAGAGGTTGGTCGTGATGACCAGCAGCGCGACGTCGGCGATGTACGAGGGCCACTCGTTCCCGGTTCCGGTGACCACATAGGCGGCCAGGGCCAGCGCACCGACCGCCTTGACCGCACCGGTCGATAGCTCGCCCCGGAGCACCGCCTTCGCGTGGCCCCGCCAGCCTCGCGGGGTTCCTTCGGCATGGCCCAGGCCGAGCGAGTCGTCGAGCAGGCCGAGAAAGGCGACCCCGACGAAGTAGATGATCCAGCGGCGGAGGTCAGGCTCCAGCAGGTCGAGACCGGCCCGTTCGTTCAGGACGGCAAGGGGAGCCAGGGCGACCAGGGATGCCGTGACCAGCACCGCACCGAGGGGAAAGGCGAGCTTTTCGTCCCTGAAGTTGACCCTGGTCAGACCCGCACCGAGCAACCCGCGGATGCCGGCGGGAACGACCAGCAGGCCGATCAGGATCGCGACAGGAAACCCGAGCCAGGTTACGGCTCGGCCCTGCCCGACCCGTTCTGTCCGCCTTGTTGCCCGGCAGCGACCGGCAGCAGAAGCTCGGGCAGCATGCGGGTGGCCTCTTCCTTGACACCGAAAGCACCCTCGGCCCCGTTCAGGGAGTAGATGAGACTCACCTTGCCGGCAGGCTGGTCGATGTTGTCGACCGTGGTCAGGTTCCGGTCCCGGAGAAACCCGACGGTAGACGGATCGGTGCCTGAAGTCTCGATGCCGACCAGCCGGGCCCTGGTCGAGGAGGCGCCCTCAAGGATCGCCCGGTCCAGTTTCTCGGCCGTGTCGATCAGTTCGGGATCCGTCTCTTCCTGCTCGGCCCGGTAGAAGATCAATCCGTCGAGACCGGCGAACTGACCGCTCGACTGGGACATGAGCTCGCTGCGGGTCAGGTTGAGTATCCGGCCTCCGGTTACCAGTTGGCGGCCGATGGTCCGTCCGTATGCGGAAAGCGTCTCCTCGCTGGTGTCAACGGTCCGAAACCGGGTCGCCTGCAGTTCGGCCGCCAGGTCCTCGGTCGAGGGCGGCTGCCGGATCGCGCCGACCGCGACCAGTTCCGCGCCGGAAGGCTGAAGCGCCGACTCGATCGAGTCGGTCACATTGGAAGGCAACGGCCCCAGGCCGATCAACCCGACCTGCCGGTTCCTCAGCCTGCCCTCGGCGAGCAGCGGATACACCGAACTGCCGAATTCGCCGAACTGGTCCAGCTCCCGGTTCAGGTCGTCGATCTCCCCGCGAGCGTCGTTGAGATCACTGGTCAGGCTCGATTCGAGATCTTCACGGGTGTTGTTCAGCACGTCGGAACCCCATTGGGATCCGATCAGGATGCCAATTGCCAGAGCGAGAAAGACCGCGGCAAGCGAGGCCGCGTGGTAGCGAGCGCTGTAACCCATCCCGCGAAGCCTAAATGCCCAGCCAGATCTTGAACTTCAACCAGATCAGATCAAAGAGGTCGGCCAGCGCGGGCGAACTGAGAACGACGATCGCGACCAGCACCAGAAACGCTCCGAGGAAGAGCATCAGCGGGCCCACAGTGAGACCGGGGTTGTAGAGACGACTCACGCCTTTGGCATCGACCAGCACCTCGCCGATCCGGAGCCTGGTCAGGAAGGTCGAGGACATGCCGGCCCGGTCCTTGTCGAGAAACTCGATCAGGTTGAAATGCGCACCCACGGTGACGATCAGCGAAGCGCCCTTCTCGAAGGCCATCAGCATGGCGACGTCCTGGCTGGTGCCGACGAAAGGCACGGCAATGTGGTCCACCCCGAGCGCAACCATCCGCTCGGCGCCGGGTGCCCGCCCGTCCGCGTAGGCGTGAACCACTACTTCTGGCCCCGACTTGAGCGTGTCGTCGGTGACCGAGTCCATGTCGCCGAGCACCATGTCCGGTTTGAGCCCCGCTTCCCGGATCGCGTCAGCGCCTCCGTCGACCCCGATCAGAATCGGGCGAACGTCACGGATATATGCCCGGAGCGCCCGCAGATCGCTCTTGTAATTCGGGCCGCGAACGACGATCAGCACGTGCCGGTCGCGAAAGTCGGTCCTCGTCTCGGGCAGGTCGATTGCCCCCGAGAGCAGCTCGCTTTCCTCCTGAATGTGGGTGACCGTGTTCTCGGCGAAATCGGCCAGGGCATGGTGGATTTCGGACTGCTGTCGCTCGATCTGCCGTTCGAGGTCCGGCTTCAGTTGCTCGACTCCGGTGGCGACGGTCACGCCGTCCCGCTTTATTTCGGGGCCTTCCAGCACCACGTGTTCGTTTTCGACCAGCAGCTCGAAAAGGTCGGCATCGGGAAAGTCGATCAGCCTCACTCCCGCTTCGGCGAGAATCAGCGGACCACGATTCGGATAGCGGTCATCGGAAGAAGTGTGGTCGTTAAGGACCACCCCAACCCCGCTTGCAACCAGGTCCTCGGCGGCAATCCGGTCGATGTTTCGATGACCGATCACGGCGATGTCGCCGGGGCGGAGGGACTTGACCAGATCCTTGGTCTTCGTTCCCAGCCTGACCCGGCCTTCGCTGGTCGCGGCACCACCTGAATGCCCTTCCGGCATGCCGCCACCGGGCCGCCCCCGCAGCCTTCTCGTGATCGTGTTCACCCCACGAGGGTAATGACTTGCCACGAACTCACCCGGTCAGGCCCGGACCGGTCGCAGGCTACCGGTTTGCGGCGACTATCTGGCGCGCGTGCCTGGTCGCCGCCTCGTCGTCCTCACCGGCGCCCATCATGCGGCGGATCTCGCTCACCACCGCTTCCTCGTCGAGCGTTCTGACGACCGCCGAAACCGCTCCGCTGTGAGCCTGCTTCTCGACGCTGAAATGAGTTGAAGCCCGTCCCGCGACCTGCGGCAGGTGGGTGATCGCCAGAACCTGCCGGCCGTCGGCAACCTCCCGCAGCCGGTCTCCGACCGCGACCGCGGTGTTGCCACCGATTCCGGCGTCGATCTCATCGAAGACGAGGGTCCGACGATCACCGGTTCCGCTGGCTGCCAGGGCCAGCATGACCCGGGAAAGCTCGCCACCCGATGCCGTGTCCCGCAACGGCTGGGCCGGGATTCCGGGATTCGGCGCCAGCATGAACTCGGCCGACTCCGCCCCGTGAGGTCCGGGCCCGCCTTCTTCCGGCGGCAGATCGATCGTCAACTCCGCGCCGTCCATGGCGAGTTCACCCAGATCGGCGGTCACCCTGGAAGCGAGGCCGGCCGCCGCGCGCTTCCGCGCCGCGCCGATCTCCCCGGCCACCGATGCGAGTGCGGCTGCGGCCGTCGCGATCTCCTCGCTCAGTTCGGCCTCGCGGGATTCGCCACCCTCGAGACGGTCGATCTCGCCCCGGCACCAGTCCGCGTGGGCGAGCACCGACTCGACCGATCCGCCGTGCTTGCGCTCCAGCCGGTCGATCAGGTCGAGCCGCTCCTCCAGTTCGGCCAGCCGTCCGGGGTCGGCATCGACCCCGTCCAGGTAGCGCCCGAGTTCGACTCCAACGTCCTCTGCCTCGAGGGCGAGGCTGTCCACCCGGCCGGAAAGCTCGTCGAGGACCGGATCCACTCCCCGAAGTCCGCTCAGGGAATCTCTCGCCGCGGCGAGCAGGCCCGTCGCGCCCTCCAACTGCTCATCGCCACGGAGCCGGGCCCCGGCTCCCGCGGCAGCCTCTCTCAACCCCTCCGAGTGCCTCAGCCGGTCCCGCTCCTCGGACAGACCCTGCTTTTCGCCTTCGATCAGGGAGGCGGCTTCGATCTCGCCGAGTTCAAATCGGAGCAGGCCGAGATCCCGCTCTCGGGCCATGTCCCGTCCAAGCAGCTCTTCGAGCTCCCGGTTCAGGTCACGGTGGCGCTTGAAGATCTTCGAGTACTCGCCGAGCAGTTCCTGCTGACCGAGCCCGGCGGCTCCGTCGACCATGGCCAGCTGATTCGATCCGATCGTGAGCCGGCGGTGCTCGTGCTGTCCGTAGAAAGCGATCAGTCGTGATGCGAGCATCTGAAGGTCCGATGCGGAGGCGCTTCGGCCACCGACGAAGGCCGAAGTCCGGCCGGTTTCCGAGACCCTCCGGCCCAGGACCACCTCTTCGCTGCCGGCCGGGACCCGCTCCATCAGGTCGGCCAGCTCACGGTCCTGATGCCATTCCGGCGGCAGGTCGAAGACCCCTTCGACCCAGGCTTCCGGGGTACCAACCCTGACTATCCCCTTCTTCGCCTTGCCACCCATCAGGAGGTCCAGCGAGTGGGCCAGAACCGTCTTTCCGGCTCCGGTCTCGCCGGTCAGGACATTCAGGCCCGGACCGAGACGGAGCTCGGCCCGTTCGATCAGGAGCAGATTCTCGATACGAAGTTCACGCAGCATCCAGCGAAACTTCTACACCGCGCATCGGACGAACAAACGTTCGTCTACTTAAAGAGTCGGCGAGCTTCGCCCCGCCTCCAAGTCAAACCCGCCGGCCCACAGAACCAAATAATGGATGGGCCGGCTCCGTTATACGGCGAGATGGCCGAACTTTTCTCTTATTCGGTGATAGAAGTTCGAGCCCGGCAACTGGGCGAGGCTGGCCAGGTCGGGCCGATAGGCGACCGACGCCTCGGCCGAGGGACTGAGCTCTCCGACCGCCACCCCGTCGACGGCGATGTCCACGCCGTCCCGGCTGCGGTGATTGACCACGTGGAGCACGTCGTCCGGTGCGACGACCAGCGCCCGCGCGGTCAGGGTGTGGGGCGCGATGTAGCTGACCACATAACCGGCCACACCCCAGGCCAGGATCGGGCCGTTGTTGGCGAGGTTGTATCCGGTCGATCCGGTCGCGGTCGAAGCGACCAGTCCGTCGCAGCGCACGTGACCGACTTCCTCTCCGGCGATCCGGTAGCTGAGTTCGGCCACGCCTCCGCGGGGACGACGGCTGAAACTGACGTCGTTCAGCGCGATCTGGGTTTCGCCGTTCGCGGTGATCTCCAGCCCCGGCAGATCCAGGGTTTCGTACTCGCCGGCAAATGCGCGGTCGAGACCGAGCTCGATCTGATCCGCTTCCACACCGGCGAGGAACCCGACCCGCCCGAAATTGATTCCGAACACCGGGACTCGATGTTCACGCGAGGCGCGCAGGGCATGGAGAATCGTGCCGTCGCCCCCGAGCACGACGAAGAGGGACGGTTCGAGTTCTCCGGCATCCTTGCTTGCGATCAGATCCCAGCCATGCCGGTCCGCAGCTGCATGGGCGACTTCCACCGCCCGGTCCATCCCGGCGGCATGCGAATGGGTGAATAGCACCGCGACAGGCCGACTCACAGTTCGACACCTTCGCAGAGTGCGGCGCCGCTGTCAGCCCCTCGGCCCCGACCGGGCGATCCTTCCCCGCGGTCCGCCGACTTGCCCAGCTGGATGAAGGTCTCGAGGTTGCCCTTCGGTCCGGGCAGACCGGTCGGGGCGATGCCGTCGAGAGAAAGCCCCAGCCCGAGAGCGAAATCCGCGACGTTCTCGACGGCCTCCCGCCTGTCTTCCTGACTGCGCACCACTCCGCCGCGACCGACCCGGGCTCGCCCAAGCTCGAACTGGGGTTTGACCATGGCCAGGATCGTCGCTTCCCCGGCCATGACGTTGACGACCGCCGGCAGAACCTTGGTCAGGGAGATGAAGGAAACGTCGATTACTGCGAGTTCCGGCCGGTAGTCGAGATCGGAGGGAAGCAGATCCCGGGCATTCAATCGCTCGATCACCGTCACCTCGGGGCGGTCGCGCATGCCGGCGTCGATCTGCCCGTAAGCGACGTCGAGGGCGACCACATGGCTGGCGCCACGCTGGAGCAGGCAGTCGGTGAAGCCGCCGGTAGATGCTCCGACATCCAGGCAGAGTTTTCCGTCGGGAGCGATTCCGAGCGCGTCGAGCCCGTTCTCGAGCTTGATGCCCCCCCTTGAAACGTATTTTTGCCCGCCGAGAACCTCGACTTCCTGGTCGGGGCTCACTTCCTGGCTGGGACGCAGGGCGATCGGGCCATCCTTGCCCAGCTTTATCTGTCCCGCACGAATTGCCCTTGCGGCCGCTGTGCGGGAGGTGAAGGTTCCCCGCTCGGCGAGGAGCAGGTCGAGTCGGGAGCGCTTGGCCATTGGAGACCAACCGTATCGCCCGGGATCAGCTCAGTCCCGACCCCACTTCCCCGGTGGGTCGGATTTCCGTCCCCTGTGCCGGAAATCCGACCCACCAGCGAAGCCAATCGCCAAATGACAAGAAACATTGTCAAATGTGACCCGACTCACACACGAAAAGTAAGTGACTCGCTACTTTGACCTCAGGAGACTATGAACATGACTGCACGACCTATCGAAATCAGCGTTCACAACGCACTCGTGCTGGCCACCGCGCCGCTGCTCATGATCGTTCCGTACCTGCTGACTTTCAGCCCCGGGATTGGTTACCTGACCTTCTTCCTCGGTGCGGCCCTCATGGGCGTGGCACTCGCCGGTGCGAGTCCTCAGCGTCCACTCTCAATCTCTGCCCTCGCCGGCTTCGACTGGGCGATCGGCATTGCGATTTTTTCCATCGGAATCCTCGCCGGAATATCCGGACAGGATCCCCTGACCACAATCTTCCTGG
>JAGQUQ010000199.1 GCA_020438425.1 Solirubrobacterales bacterium | reverse complement strand
GCTCAACAGCGCGTTTCCTGCTGAAAGTGCCGGGACGCCCGATTTTTATCCTGCGGATTTGCGCCAGGAGATCGACCAGGTCAATGACCGCGTCTACCACGCGATCAACAATGGCGTTTACAAGGCGGGGTTCGCGACGCGGCAGGATGCCTATGAAGAGGCCGTCAAGGCGTTGTTCGAGGCGCTTGACGAGATCGAGCAGCGCCTCGGCACACAGAAATTTCTCGTAGGAGACCGCCTGACCGAGGCGGACTGGCGCCTGTTCACGACCCTCATCCGCTTCGATGCCGTTTATGTCGGCCACTTCAAATGCAACTGGAAGCGGATTGCGGACTTCCCCAACCTGTCGAACTATCTGCGGCAGCTCTATCAGGTTCCGGGCATCGCCGAGACTGTGGATTTCCAGCACATCAAGAACCACTATTACGGAAGCCACCGAACAATAAATCCAACCGGAATCGTTCCGGTCGGCCCAAAGCTCGATCTGGCCGCTCCGCATGACCGCGGCAAGCTAATCCTCTGATCACCAATCGGCGGACGGTGGCAGACGACCAACGATTTCACCGATCCTGCGCGCTGTTCCGGCCGTGACGGTGTCGGGAAGTCCGTC
>JAGQUQ010000198.1 GCA_020438425.1 Solirubrobacterales bacterium | reverse complement strand
CCTGCTGATCGCGGCCCGAGGTTTCAAGGTCGCCCTGATGGCCAACGACGGTTTCTCGAAACTCCTCGCGACCGGCCTGACCACTGTCTTCGCCTTCCAGGCCTTCGTGATCATCGGCGGCGTGACCCGGGTGATCCCTCTGACCGGCGTCACCCTGCCGCTGGTTTCCTACGGAGGGTCCTCGATCCTCGCCAACTTCATCCTGCTGGCACTGCTCCTGCTGATCTCGGACCGGGCCCGACGCGAAGCCCGGGAAGGCATCTAGCCCGTGAACGCCCGCATCACCAAGCTGTTCGCCTTCATCGGGGTGATGTTCGCCGTCCTGGTCGGCTTCACTTCCTGGTGGACGGTTTTCGACGCCAACAACCTGAAGAACGAACGGGTCAACAAGCGGCCGCTGTTCAAGGCGCAACAGGTCGAAAGGGGCCGGATCCTCACCGCCGACGGCACCGTGATCGCCCGCTCGCTGCCCCGGGGCTCGGGCGCTTCGCTCCGCTACGTGCGTGACTACCCGGAAGGGGATACCTACGGTCACCCGATCGGGTACAGCTTCATCGAGTACGGAAACTCGGAGTTCGAGGCCTTCCACAACTCCGAACTGGTCGGGGACGA
>JAGQUQ010000197.1 GCA_020438425.1 Solirubrobacterales bacterium | reverse complement strand
GTTCGGCGCGTCCGGTGGCCGGGTTGAAGTGCGCGCCCACGGGATGCTGCATGAACGAGTTGGCGGTGATGATGAAAAATGCCGACATATTCACCGCGATGGCCACCAGCCAGATGGAGGTGAGGTGTAGCCACTTGGGCAGCCGACCCCAGCCGAAGATCCACAGACCGATGAAGGTGGACTCGAGAAAGAAGGCGACCAGTCCCTCCAGTGCCAATGGCGCACCGAAGATGTCACCCACGAAGCGCGAATACTCGCTCCAATTCATCCCGAACTGGAACTCCTGCACGATGCCGGTCGCGACACCGATTGCGAAATTGATCAGGAAGATCTTGCCGAAGAACCGGGTCATCCGATACCAGGCCGCGTTGTCGGTCAGCGCCCAGATCGATTGCATCACCGCGATGAGCGGTGCCAGTCCGATCGTCAGTGGAACGAAGATGAAGTGGTAGACGGTGGTGATGCCAAACTGCCACCGCGACACGTCAAGAGCATTCATATCCGGTTCTCCATGAGTACGGACGCTTGGGTGGCGCACCGCAGTGGCGAGCCCGCTTGAGCCCACCATCCAGTGGTCGTATCCAGGGTGAGCTGAGTTCCCGGCACCGGGCTG
>JAGQUQ010000196.1 GCA_020438425.1 Solirubrobacterales bacterium | reverse complement strand
AAGCAGCTGAAGAAGCCGGGCGTCTATCACTTCGTCTGCGAGCTCCACTCGGCGACGATGAAGATGACGGTCACGGTCAAGTAACCGGGCGAGCATCAGGTCTGGCAAGAGCCAGAAAGGACTGGATCCAATGGACCGCAGGAATTTCCTCGGACTGGCCGGTGGTGCGTTTCTCTGCACCATCGCGGGCAAGCAGTACTCGATTGACAGCAACACCGACCTCGCCGCTTTGGCGAACAAGATCGAGGTACCGCCGAAGGTTGCGGCTGCGAAACGGAGCAATTCCGTAAGCAACGCCGACATCTCCGGCAACCGCAAGGAGTACTGGATCCAGGCCGAACCCGTCACCTGGAACGTGGTCCCCAAGCAACGGGACCAGATGATGGGTACGTCGATCAAGAAGACGGTCGGGCGGACCAAGGTCCCGGCCTATGCCTACCGTCTTTACGACACCGACTTCAGCAAGCCGCTGGGTCCGGCCACCGTGCCGGGCCCGCTGCTTGACGTCACGGTCGGTGACACCCTGGTCGTCAACTTCCGCAACGCCTGCGACGTCCCGGTCACCATGCACCCGCACGGCGTCTTCTACTCGAACGAGATGGACGGCGCCTACAAGGG
>JAGQUQ010000195.1 GCA_020438425.1 Solirubrobacterales bacterium | reverse complement strand
GCCCGTCGCCTCGGCAAGCCGGTGTCCCCAGCGCGGGGGCACCTCCTGAAGCAGCGCGATTTCCCACTTCGCCGCAGCCAGAAACGCGGCGAACTCATGAAACAGATCCCGGTTCAACCTGACGTGATCAGGACCGAGGACCGGTCGGCCGAGAAACCGCCAGGCGAAACCTCCCTCCTGCACGCCAGGTACTTCCCCTCCCGGCGCCGGCGGAAAGTCGCGCCCGTGGAACAGGTTCCAGCTGAGAACCCGGAACTTCAAATCAGTGACTGCGGGCTTCCGAGATGACCAGCCAGATGCCAACCACGGAAGATCCGAGCAGGAGCAACCAGGCCAGGGTCCCTAGCCCGGTGTCGAACATCTTCGGGGCACCGGCGATCAGCAGGACGATCAGGCCGTAGGACGCGTAGAGGACCACCCGCCGGGACTCGGGAAGAGCGAGCAGGCTGGTCCGGAAGTCGTAGGTCAGCCTGTAGACGGTCCACCCGATGCCGGCCAGGAAGGCCATCGAGATCGCCGCCAGCGCCGCATCGGCCACATTGCCCCCGTTGGGGAGAAAAGCGACACCGGCGGCGAGGACCGCGATGATCAGGATGTTGCGGGCCGCGACCATGAGTCA
>JAGQUQ010000194.1 GCA_020438425.1 Solirubrobacterales bacterium | reverse complement strand
GGCGTATTCCTGCTCGTACTCGTTCAGTACCGATGCGACCAGCGCCCGGTCCGGCGGCGGCAGGGCGGCCCAGTTCACCGCGCGTTCGGCCACCGACCGCAGCGAGGTGTCGGGGTCGTCGTCCTCGGCTTCGTCCTGGGCGTCGCTGACTGCGGTGGCGACGACGTGCTGCCAGCGTTTCAGCGCCGCGGTGGCGGCGCGGTCGAGCGGCCGGCCGTCGGTGCCGTAGTCGGAGCTGTTCTCGTAGGTTGTCGCGACCGTCCGGGCCCCGACGGTGCGGGCCAACTCGGCGATCGGGTTGCCGTCGACGCCGTGGATCCAGGACGCTCCGAGGTCGATCGCGGCATCCGACCAGCGGCTGGTCCAGATGCGGCCGCCGATCCGGTCCCGGGCCTCCAACACCACCACGTCGTGGCCCCGATCGGCCAGGGTACGGGCGGCCGCCAGGCCGGCGATCCCGGCGCCGACAACGATGACCTGGCGGCGCTCGGTGGTTGGTGGGCGATTGCAGGACGCCAGCAGCGCGGCGGTCGACAGCCCGGCGGCCTGCAGGAACCGGCGGCGGCGCAGCACGGTGCGCAGCTTATCCACAGATGCCGTTCCACCCACAGGGTCGCGCAGC
>JAGQUQ010000193.1 GCA_020438425.1 Solirubrobacterales bacterium | reverse complement strand
CAAGGAACCCAGGGGAGGATCAATTCACATGACCGACGATCTGAACGACCGCGTCGTTATCATCACCGGCGGCGGCCAGGGCCTGGGCCGGGCCTATGCCCACGCCTTCGGCGCGCGCGGCGCGAAGGTGGTGATCGCCGACATCAACGCCGAAAACGCCGACAATGTGGTCAGCGAGGTGACGGCGGCCGGCGGTACGGCGATGGCGGTCACCACCGACGTGGCTGACGAAGCCAGCGTAAATGCCATGGCGGCTGCGGCGGAAGAGGCGTGGGGCCGGATCGACGTGCTGGTCAACAATGCCGCCTTCTTCTCCACCATCAAGATGAAGCCTTTCGACGAGATCCCGCTGGACGAATGGGAGCGGATGATCCGCATCAACCTGACCGGCGTCTTCCTGTGCGCCCGCGCCGTGGTCCCGGCGATGCGCAAGCGGCAATGGGGCCGTATCGTCAACAAGTCTTCGGCGACCGTCTCGATGGGGCGGCCGATGTACCTGCACTATGTCACCAGCAAGGCCGGTGTCATCGGCCTCACCCGTTCGATGGCGCGGGAGGTCGGCAAGGACGGCATCACCGTGAATGCCGTGCTGCCCGGCGCCACCTTTACGGAGGTCCCGCGCG
>JAGQUQ010000192.1 GCA_020438425.1 Solirubrobacterales bacterium | reverse complement strand
ATGATGTAGGCGAGATTGCCGACGGCCTCGGTCCACACGACACCGTGATAGGCGCCGTCTGGTTGGGTGAGGCCAGGGAAGCGCTCAGAGTGAGCCGCCCAGTCGAAGTTGCCGGAGTCGACGATGATGCCGCCGATCGAGGTGCCGTGGCCACCGATGTACTTCGTGGCCGCGTGCACCGATACGTCGACGCCGTGCTCGAAGACCTTGCACAAGTACGGCGTGGTCGCGGTGTTGTCGACGATGAAGGGGAGGCCCTGGGCGTGGGCTGCGTCTGACCAGGCGTCCAGGTCGATCACGTTGATCGCCGGGTTGCCGATCGTCTCGCCGAAGACCAGCTTGGTCTTCTCATCGACGTACTTGCTGAGCTCCTCGGGCTTGCCGGGGTCAACGAAGCGCACCTCGATGCCGAACTGCGGCAAGGTGTGGGCGAAGAGGGCGTAGGTGCCGCCGTACAGCGTGGAGAGGGCCACGATGTTGTCGCCGGAATAGGTCAGGTTGAGCACGGCGTAGGTGATCGCCGACGAGCCTGACGCGGTGGCCAGAGCGCCCACGCCACCCTCGAGGGCGGTCATCCGCTCCTCGAAGACATTCTGGGTGGGGTTCATGATCCGGGTGTAGATG
>JAGQUQ010000191.1 GCA_020438425.1 Solirubrobacterales bacterium | reverse complement strand
CTGAGTCCGCCCTGCAGCGAGCCGGGTTGCATCTTTTCGAAGCCCAGGGCAAGTGCGCAGTCGGCGAGTCCGCCGCGCACCGACTGGGTGGCCAGGAACAGCGCTGTGGATCCGGTGGAGCAATTGTTGTTGACGTTGGTGATCGGAATCCCGGTCATACCGAGCTCGTAGATCGCCCGCTGCCCGCAGGTCGAGTCGCCGTATACATAGCCGACGTGCGCCTGCTCGATGGCGTCGAAGGGTATGCCGGCGTCCTCGAGGGCGTTGGTTCCCGCCTCTTTGGCCATTGCCGGATAATCCCAGCCCTCTCTTCTGCCGGGCTTCTCGAACTTCGTCATGCCGACACCGACGACAAACGCTTTGTTCCTGCTCATGAAAGTCATGCTGCTTCGTTATGGGCAGGGCTGTCAATCGGCGCGCAAGGCTGGTTCGGCCGGCCCGCGACGGGTTCGCGTCAAGTGACTGAGTTCTCTTCAGCAGTAAAGGTTTCCGTCAGGTTAGGGGACGACGCCTGCTGCGCCAGTTCTCGGGACGGCCTTCACGCCGCTGACGTTCCGCGCCGGGAGGCTGTCATGGCGGCAAGCGTGCGGGCCGATCATGGCCGCGGAGCTGTCAGGTGGGTTAG
>JAGQUQ010000190.1 GCA_020438425.1 Solirubrobacterales bacterium | reverse complement strand
CGGGGCTGGTGCCCGCCGAGGGTGTGGTCGAGGTGGCTGGGGTGTCCATGGCAGGTGTGCCGCCCCATCGCAGGGGGGTCGGCATGATGTTCCAGCACGATCTGCTGTTCCCGCATCTCGATGTGGCCGGAAACGTGGGTTTCGGTCTGCGACCGGCGGACCCGCGCCGGGTCGACGAGATGCTGGCACTCGTCGGGCTCACCGGATTCGGTCCCCGGGCGACGGACACCCTGAGCGGCGGGCAGGCCCAGCGGGTGGCCCTCGCGCGCGCCCTCGCGCCGCAGCCGCGCGTCCTGCTGCTCGACGAGCCGTTCGGTGCCCTCGACGCCGTACTGAAGGCCGAACTGGTGCTGGAGGTGCAGTTGCTACTGCGGGAACTGGGCATGACCGTTCTCGCAGTCACCCACGACCGACAAGAGGCCTTCACGCTCGCCGATCGGGTGGCAGTTCTGCGCGACGGGCGTTTGGTCCAGGTCGGCACCCCCGATGAGTTGTGGAACGATCCGTCGGACACGTACGTCGCGCGTCTGGTGGGGCTGTCGGTGCTCGAGGAGAGGGCCTACCGACCCGAGGACATCCGTGTGGCCGAGGACGGGCCGTGGCCAGCGGTGGTGACCGGCTCCAC
>JAGQUQ010000018.1 GCA_020438425.1 Solirubrobacterales bacterium | reverse complement strand
TCACCGAGAGTGATGAAAGTCGACACACCAGAAATTGAATCTCGACGAAAAGCCAACACCACCAACCTTGAGCGGGTCATGCACAGGGCGCCTTGCCCGGATTATTGGCGGGGGGCCCAGGCGTCCTTGTCATCGGCAAGCTCCCTGACGTGGTCAGGAAGTTCACCCGAGACGAGGTCGGCGAGGCTGGTTGATTCGAGGACTTCGCGGAGGCTGGCCCGGACTGCGATCCAGACGCTCTGAAGTTCCTTGGCGCTGCCGCTGTAGGTGATCGACTCGGGCGGGGCCGACTGGACGTTGGCGATCGGTCCTTCGACCGCGCGGATCACGTCAGCAATCGAAACTTCCTCGGAAGGCTTGGCGAGCCAGTAGCCGCCCTTGGCTCCCCGGCGGGCGCGGACGATCCCGGAGTGCTTGAGGTCAAGCAGGATGTGTTCGAGGAACTGGAGCGGAATGTCCTGCGAGTCGGCAAGGCGCTCGCCCTTGACCGGCCCGTCCGGGGACGCGGCGAGTTCGGCAACCGCCCGAACGGCGTAATCGGCCTTGGCTGAGACGCGCATGTGCCTAGTAAACCAGCCTGATCGGGTGAAAGCGGCTTGACCGACGCGGGCGGCCAGGATATTTCGCGATCAAACAGGTCAGCAAGATAGAAAAATGACGAGACTTCGCTCTGCCCGGAGGAATTATTCCCCTTCGTCGTGAGCTTTCTTCACGGCTGCCTTCTCGGCTTCGATCGCCTCGGGAGGCCGGAAATGCTGGTACCAGCGGGGCGCCATCAGGATCAGCGCGAAGCCGAGCCCGGCAACCAGGGCGGCGATCGGCCAGACCAGCGGGTCGCCCTTCTGGACGGTGAAGAAGCCAGAGAGGATCAGCACGATGCCGAGGGCGATGCGAATGGTGTCCTGATTGATCCGGCCCATCAGCGCCGCCCCGACGACCACTCCTGGCACCGAGCCGAGCAGGATGTTGCCGACCAGTCCCATGTCCACGTTGCCGTGACCGAAGTGGGCGATGCCGGCCGCCCAGAGCACGATCGCGGCATGGAAGACGTCGGTACCGACCACGTGCTTCGGCGTCAGCCGGAAGACCGCGATCAGCAGTACCGCGATGACCGTGCCGGAGCCGGCCGAGGTGACCCCGATCACGAATCCGGTTGTCGCACCAATCGTCACCGCGGCGACTTTGTGCCTGAGTTCGATCTTGAAGTCGTCCCGCTCGGAAATGGTCCGGGCGAGGATCAGGGCTCTGGCCAGGGTGATGATTCCGACCATCAGCAGGGTTCCGCCCAGAACCGCGTAGACGAGCGAGTCGAGCTTGTCCTCCCCCAGCTGATCCTGAAGCCAGGCAACCAGCTGGACACCGAAGATCGCCGAGGGAACCGACCCGACCGCAAGCCAGAAGACCAGTCCCATGTTGACCGTCTTCATCTTGAGGTGGCGCCAGCCGCCGACCGTCTTGGTGATCGCCGCGTAGAGGATGTCGGTTCCGATCGCAGTGGTCGGAGAAACCCCGAAAAGCAGGATCAGCAGCGGAGTCATCAGGGCTCCTCCACCCATTCCGGTCATGCCAACGAGCACTCCGATTCCGAAGCCAAAGAAGAGGATGGCGATTGAGAAGTCCAATGGAATTTCCAGGCAGGGCCAGTGCTCTGACGCCGGGCTAGAGGCGCTCCTGACTCTCCCTACTTCTTTAGTAAGGAGTTCAGGAATGTCGGCATCCTAGCGATGCGTGAGAATCTCCGCGATGACGGCGACAGTTTCCGCACGGGATCTGACCCACAGCTACGGGTCGCTGAAAACGCTTGCGGAGATCGACTTCGAGGTCTCTCCCGGCGAGATCTTCGGGATCGTCGGCCCTTCCGGCTGCGGCAAGTCAACCCTGCTCGAACTGGTCGGCGGTCTCGGCAGTCCTACGGCCGGACGGCTCTCGGTGGCTGGCCAAAGCGGGAATGCCGGGCGGCTCGCGGGATGTGCCTGGATGCCACAGCGGGATTGCCTCCTCCCCTGGTACTCGGCCCTCGACAACGCCGGACTGGCTCTCGTGAATCAGGGTCGATCGAGGCGGGAGGCGAGGCTGGCGGCGGCAGAGCGGTTCGCCCACTTCGGGCTCCAGGGCTTCGAGTCGGCCCGGCCGGAGGAGCTTTCCGGCGGGATGCGGCAGCGGGTCGCCTTCATCCGAACCCTGGTTTCAGGCAAGCCGGTGCTGCTGCTCGACGAACCGCTCGCGGCTCTCGACGCGATTACCCGGGCTGATCTGCAGGAGTGGCTGGCCCCGGCGCTGGCCGGGTCGGGAGCGACTGTCCTGCTGGTCAGCCACGACGTCGAGGAGGCGCTCTATCTCGCCGACCGGGTCGCCGTACTCTCCCCCAGGCCGGGACGCATCGTCGCGACGGTCGAAGGGGCGCGTGGCGAAACCGGCCCCCGTGACCAGGTAGTCAGCTCGACCTCTTTCAACCAGCGCCGGCAGGAGCTTCTGGCCCTGCTCGCGGCTCGCGGTGAGAACAAGTGAAGCTGCGCCTCTGGCTCCCGCCCCTGCTGGTCGTGCTGGCCCTCCTCGGCCTCTGGCAATTGGCCGCCTCGAACGGATTCCTGGCCGATTCCCTCGGGCTCGAGGAATTCCTCGTGCCCTCCCCTTCCGGGATCGCGGAAGTGCTCTGGCAGGACCGGGACCTGATCCTCGAAAACGCCGGCACGACCCTGGTCGAGATCGTCGCCGGGTTCTGCCTCGCCCTGGTGATCGGACTGACGGTCGCGGTCCTCTTCCGCAGTTCGGATCTGGTCCGCCGGGCCGGCTACCCGCTGGTCGTCGCCTCCCAGACGATCCCGGTGATCGTGATCGCCCCGGTGCTGGTGGTCTGGTTCGGCTACGGGATCTGGCCCAAGCTGCTGATCATCAGCCTGATCTGCTTCTTTCCGATCGTCGTCAACACCCTGGACGGACTCCGGCGGACCGACCCCGAGGCCGTGCGGATGATGCGCTCGCTCGACGCGAGCCGGTTCGGCATCTTCCGCCGGGTCGAGGTGCCGACCGCGCTGCCCGGGGTCTTTACCGGGGCACGGATCGCGGCCGCCGTCGCGGTGATCGGTGCGGTCTTCGGGGAATGGGCCGGTGCCGACTCCGGCCTCGGCTTCCTGATCCTTCAGGACAACGCCCAGCTCGAGACCGCGCGGATGTTCGCATCGGTCTTCGTGCTGTCGGTGATCGCGATCGCCCTTTACGCCCTGATCGGCCTGCTGGAACGGGTTGTCGTGCGATGGCGGTAGGCTCCGACCCGAACCTGTTCACGTCCCCGGAGATGACTTGAAGCGTTTCACCCTGCTCCCTCTCGCGATTTTCGCCTGTCTGGCGATCTCGGCCTGCGGCACCAAGTCCGAAGACGTAACCCCGGTCCGCGACTCCCTTTCCGTCGCCATGGACTGGTACCCGAACCCGGATCACGCGGGCTTCCTGGTCGCGCAGGAGCAGGGTTACTTCGAGGACGCCGGGCTGGACGTCTCGCTCGACTCGCCGACCGATCCCTCGCTGCCGATCAAGCTGGTGGCGGCCGGCAAGGCCGACCTGGCACTCTCCTACGAGCCCGAGGTACTGCTGGCCCGGGAGCAGGGTCTCGACGTCGTATCGGTCGCCAGCGTGATCGACCAGCCGCTGACTTCGATGATCTGGTTGAAGAAGTCGAAGATCAAGCGGGTCAGGGACCTCAAGGGCAAGACCGTGTCCACCGCGGGCATCCCCTATCAGGACGCCTATCTGAAGGCGATCCTGCAGCGGGCGGGGCTGACCGAGAACGATGTGAAGAAGGTCGGGGTCGGGCAGGGCCTTCTGCCTTCGATCATCAGCGGGCGGGCGCAGGCAACTCTCGGACCCTTCTGGAACATCGAGGGAGTCCAGTTGAAGATGGAAGGCCAGAAGCCGACCATCAACCCGGTCGATCAGCTGGGCGTGCCGACCTACAGCGAGATGGTGCTGGTCGCCAAGGGCAGCGAGATCGAGGAAAACCCCGATCCGATCCGGCTCTTCATCACGGCGCTGGCCCGCGGGACCCGCTTCGCGGCGAGCCATCCGAACCAGGCGACGCAGAGCGTGCTGGCCGCCAACGATGCTCTCGACCCGAAGGTGACGGCCGCCCAGATGCGGGTCACCCTGCCCCTCCTCGGCGGAAACGAAAGCCCTGGCGGAAACGGCCGGCCGTTCGGTCACCAGAGCACAACCGAGTGGCAGGCCTTCATCAACTGGATGGTCGAGCAGGGCGTTCTCGCGAATCCGACCAGGGCAGTGGACGCGCTCACCAACGAGCTGCTGCCGGTTTCAAACCTGAATATCGACGAAGGCTGACCGGGTTCAGGCCGCGTGCCTGAACGCCTGCTGACGGATCCGGGCACGGTTGCCGGGACCGTGGACCGCTGATCCCGCTGCCATCGCCAGGTACTCGCCGGCCAGTCCGCGCCACGGCGCGTACGGGGCGTAGAACTCCTCGACTTCCCCGATTTCGGCCAGGCGGCCGAGCCCCTTGAGGTAACCGACAAGTTTCAGTTGCGCGAGGTCACCGGCCAGCAGCGCGTCGGCCTCGCCGCGGCCGCGGAGGGCCAGGCAGGCCAGGGTCCAGGGGCCGATCTCGGAGATCGCGAGCAGCCGCGGGTCACCGGCCGGATCCATCGGGTCGACCCGGCCCGAAGCGACTTCCCGCGCCACCTTCACCATCGCCACCGAGCGACGGGCAGAGAGACCGCAGGCCTCGAGCTCTGCCGGGGCGGCGCCGGCGATTGCGGTCGGGGACGGCACGGTGACGAGGCCTGATTCCCCTCTGCTTCGCGGCGACCGGGGAAGCCGCCCGGCCACATCGGCCGATCGGACCGCCACCCCCGGAGCAAGCCGGACCCCGAACCGGCGGATCATCTGCCGCTGGATCCGGGCCGCCCGGCGATACTCGATCAGTTGCTCGGTGATCGCCCAGAGCAGCGCTTCCCAGGCGACGGGTCGCCGCATCGGACGATTCTGGAGCCGGCCGTTCAGGGCGCGGCCGAGGATCGGATCGTTCCGGAATGACCGGTGGAAATCGCTCAGGTCGTCGTCCACCCCGAGGCTGAACCGCATCCGCTCGATCCCTTCGGCCAGGGCTTCTTCGCCCGCCTCTCTGAGAGGCCCCGATCCGGGTCCTTCGAGCAGGGCCGGATCCACCGGGTCGGCCGCGAAGACGAACTCTCCGCGCCCCTCCCGGACCCGGACGATCATCGCCTCGTCATCGAGGACCAGCAGCCTCTCCAGCCAGGGACCGCGAAGGCGGAAGACGAGGTCCCCGCCGACCAGGCGGGGCATTCTGAGTGGTGCAACGGACCGGACCGAAATCTCGGCCGACACCGCCGCCGTTACCTTCCGAGAACGTGAACGTCGACCAGGAACGAGCGGCTGGCGACGACGTTGGCCGGGCGGGAACGACGGCCAAGTTTCCTCGACTTGCGCTTCGATCCGCCACTCACCGCGCGAACCGCAGCGACGGTGGCGGCACCGGCAAGCGCGCCGCCGGCCACGGCGATAGCCGCCGTGGTGACTTCGTTCTTGAGCGCCGGCAGGCCTCCGCCGGACTCGTAGCGAGGGAGGGTCCGGACTTCGCCGCCCGGCTGCGACGCCGTGACGTCTTCCTCCGAAATCAGTTCTCCATCAACCTCTTCAGCCACGAACGCCAATCTACAGTCGCCATCGGAGGTCACTTCACATAAACCCGCAAATACCGGGAATTGCGATCGGAATCCACAAGCGCCGCAGGTTTTACACGGCTAACAGTGCAGAACCTGCGGCACCTCTACCCGAAGTTCCCGATCGGGGTTCGGTGCGGGTATGCCGAAAAAAGACCTTATGGGGAGCGAAGCGACGGTCTTTTTTGGGCATACCCGCGTCGGGCCCCCGCCGAGGGTAGAGCCCATCCCGACCATCACCTACTTCGAATGGGAGGGGCGGGTTCTACCGGGAGGGCGGGTCGGACCCCGCCCGACTTGCAGTTAAGTCCTTCTCGTAGACCCGGAACTTCTTGGTGACCTCGCCGCCCATTCCTTCAAGGGCCCGGTTCATCGGCTCGTTGGTCTCGAGGATCCAGCCTGCCTCGCCCTTCATCACGCCGTCGGGGCGGGTGGTCTGGATGTGTTTCACATAGAGCGCCGCGGCAACACCGGTGTGCTGCCAGGCCTTCTTCACCCCGAGCGCGAGGATCCGGACCGAGTCGATCTTCCGCTTGCCGGTCAGGTAGTGGTACCAGCCGGTCGGAAACACCTTGCCGTCCATCTTCGCCAGGACCTGGTTTATGTCCGGCAGGGTGAGCGCGGCACCGACCGTCTCGCCGTCGGCCGTCTCGGCGATCATCGCCCAGTCCTCGTCGATCACCAGCTTGAGGGTCTTGGCGTGGAACTCGACTTCTTCCCGGGTGATCGGAACGAAGCCCCAGTTGTCTCCCCAGGCCTCGTTGTAGACCTCGTGGAAGCGGGACATCTCGTTGGCGAGATCGGATTTGCGCATGCTGCGGATCGTGATCCCGTGCTCGTCGAGGCTCTGCTGGGCCGATTCCATGATCGCCGGGTGAAACTCGAGACCCTTGGCCAGCTTGCCCATCTCCAGATGCCACATCAGCAGGTCCATCGCTTTGGTGAAACCGGCTCCTTCGACCAGACCCTGGAAGTAGGGCTGGTGGCAGTTCTCGAGGATCGAGGGACGGACGTCGAAGCCGGATATCTGAATGCCGATCTCGTCGTTGGTAGTGAAGTCCATAGGGCCGTAGACCTTCTCCCTCCCCTTCCCGGCCAGCCACTCGCAGCCGGTGTCGAGCAGGGCCGAGGCGACCTCCTGGTCGTCGATCGTTTCGAAGAAGCCGAACTGAGCGTTGTTGCCGCCCTGGTAGCTGTCCCAGTTCTCGTCGATCTGGGCGCTGATCCGGCCGACCGGCTGACCGTCCTTCTCGGCAATCCAGAGTTTCACTTCGGCGTGATCGAAGTACGGGTTCTTGCCCCGGTTGAGGAACTCCATCCGGTCCATGATCAGCGGCGGCACCCATTCCGGGTGGTCGCGATGGATGAGGAAGGGGACCTTGACGAACTTCTTCAGGTCCTTCCTGCTTTCGACTTCACGAATCTCGACCTTCGGCATCTGCCTCAAACTAGCGAACCGGCCGCGACGCCACTAGCCGGCCACTTCGGCCTTCCGCAGGCCGCGCATCGCCCAGACCGCCATCACGGCGATCAGCCCGATGGCCACCCCGTAGGCCAGCAGCAATCCGCTCGGCTCCCCGGCGATCAGACTACGCGCCCCGTCGAGCAGGGCGGTGACCGGATTCACGCTGGCAACCGGTTCGATCCAGCCGGTGAGCAGTTCCTGCGGAACGTAGACCGGTGCGAGGAAGAGAATGATGAAGACCGGCATCTGCATCAGCGGGCCGGCCTGGAGGGAACGGAAGCGCAGCGCGATCCCCGCCGAGAAGAAGAGGGCGGCCAGGTTGGCGAGCAGGCCGAGCATGTACATCCCGGCGATGTCGAAGCCATCGCCCCGGACTCCCATCCCGGCCAGCAGCGAAACACCGGTGATGATCACCCAGACCACGATCAGCCTGAGCGCCGCGCCGATCGCGTAGCCGATCACGATCGCCGAACGGTTCGAGGTGGCCAGCATCATCCGGCGCCCCATCCCCATCTCGAAGTCACCGGCGATCGAGAAGCCGACGAAGACCCCGGCCAGGGCCGAGGCCTGGATCAGCACGAAGCAGAACTGGAAGGCCGTGAAGTCGTAGTAGTCGAAGCCCGGAACGTCTCCAACCGAGGAGAGGCCTCCGGCGAAGGCGGCGAGGAAGAAGAGCGGGAAGATCAGACCGGGCACGAACACCGCGGGCTTTGTGTAGAGGTTGTGCAGGTAGCGCCAGGCGACTGCCCAGGCGGATGCGAAGTAGGCGCGGTTCAGGAAGCTCACTTGAGCATCCTTCCCTTGAGCGACCTGGCAGCGAAGGCGATCGAAAGGACCGCGATCAAAGTAGCGATGCCGAATCCGAGCGCCAGCGCCTCTCCGTCCCAGCCGGTGATGAAGAGGCTGCGGATCGCTTCGATCAGGTAGCTGACCGGGTTGATCGTGGCCAGGAACCGGTACCAGTCCTGCTCGATCAGGTTGCGCGGCAGGGTCATCGAACTGAAAAAGAGGAGCACGAACATGAGCGGGAACATCCCCTGGACCGCTTCACCGGAGCCGGTTCTGATCGCCATGATCAGACCGATGCCGCCGAAGCCGATCGAGATGATCGAAACAAGCGCCGCCAGCACGAAATAACCGCCGACCCCGGCCGCGAACTCGGCCCCGGCCGCGACACCGACCGCGAAATAGACCAGGGCCTGGAACTGCCCGAGCAGGACCAGCCCGGCCAACTGCCCGGCCATCAGCGCCGAGGGGCGCATCGGGGTCAGGACGAGCCGCGAGAAGAAACCGTTTTCGATGTCCTGGGCAAGGTTCTGCCCGGCGTTCATGGTCGAGAAGATCGCCGACTGGATGAAGGTGAAGGCAATCGCGAAGGTGATGTACGAATCGGTCGGAAATCCGGGCAGATCGGTCGCCGCGTTCAGCCCGCCCGCGTTCACGGCGAGCAGGAACAGCGGGAAGATGACGCTGGGAATGATCGCCGCCGGCTGGCGGATCAGCCGGATCACCGATCGCCCGGCCATCGCCGCGATCTGGATCGGGAGCGGTGAACCTCCCGCTCCGGCCGTGACGACAGCCCCGCTCAAGATGCCACCGGGTCCGACTCCGGCAGAGGCAGCTCGGCGCTGTCTGCTTCCCCGGCCCCTTCGAGGTGGCGACCGGTCTTGGCCAGGAATACGTCGTCAAGGGTTGGCTCGTTCAGCACCAGGCTGGCCAGTTCGATCTTTTCGGAATCGAAGGCGCGAACGATCCCGACCAGCTCGTCGATTCCCTCGTTCAGGCGGATGCCGAGCGCTTCGCGGGCAGCCGGGACGGGAATGCCGAACCGGTCGAGAATCGCCTTCGAAGCGGCCCGGTCAGCCGGGTCGCGGGGAACCACCTCGACGCTGGGTCGGCCGATTTCCGACTTGAGTGCGGCCGGTGTCCCTTCGGCGGCGATCCGGCCGGCGTCGATGATCCCGACCCGGTTGGCCAGCTGGTCGGCTTCTTCGAGGTACTGGGTGGTCAGGAAGACGGTGACCCCGTCGTCGGCCGAGAGCCTGGTCACTTCGGCCCAGAGCGAGGCCCGGCTCTGCGGGTCGAGGCCGGTGGTCGGCTCGTCGAGAAAGAGCACCCGGGGGCGATGCACCAGCGCGAGAGCAAGGTCGAGGCGTCGTTTCATGCCGCCCGAGTAACCGCCGACCCGCCGGTCGGCGGCTTCGGAAAGCCCGACCCTTTCAATCAGTTCGTCGCCCCGGCGGATCCGTTCCTCCTTCGGCAGACCGTGGAGCGAGGTCTGGAGCTTCATGTGCTCGCGCGCGGTGAGATGAGGGTCGAGCGCTGCCTCCTGGAGTGCTGCGCCGATCAGCTTGCGCACCGCCGCACCGTCTTTGTCGACGTCGAGACCGGCGACCCGGGCGGACCCCGAGGTCGGCGGGAGCAGCGTCGTCAGCATGTGAACCGTGGTTGACTTGCCGGCTCCGTTCGGCCCCAGAAACCCGTAGATCTCCCCCGGTTCAACGGTCAGGTCGATGCCGTCCACGGCCCGGGGTCCGTTCTTGAATTCGCGGACCAGTCCTTCGACTTCGATTCCGTTTTTCTCGTCATTCATGTCTGGCTATGTATACGGGATCGAGGTGGCGGACCGGGCGAACTACAATCCGGGCATGCCAGAGAGCACCACAGCACCGATCGACCTGTTCGAGAAGGTCAAGAACCATGAGCGCCGCGAGCAGTACGAAGCAGCCAACGAAGGTGGCCTCAACCCCTACTTTCGACTGCTCACCTCCCAGGCCGGACCGGTGGTCGAGATGGAGGGCCGGGAGACGATCATGCTCGGCTCGAACAACTACCTCGGCCTGACCGGTGACGAACGGGTCAAGAACGCGGCGCGCGAAGCGCTGGACAAGTACGGCACCGGGGTCACCGGTTCACGGCTCCTGAACGGCACCACCCCGCTCCACGTCGAACTCGAAGAGCAGCTGGCCGGCTGGATGAACACCGAAGACGCGATCGTCTTCTCGACCGGCTACCAGTCGAACGTCGGTTGCCTGCAGTCGATCCTCGGGCCCTCGGACACGGTGATCGCCGACTCGGGCGACCACGCTTCCCTGCTTGACGGAATGAAGCTCTCGGGGGCGAAGATGCGCCCCTTCCGCCACAACCAGACCGACAAGCTGGAGAAGATGCTCCAGCGGGCCCAGACTGATGGCGGCGGCATTCTGGTCGTGGTCGATGGCGTCTACTCGATGGAGGGCGACCTGCCGGACCTGCCCAGGATCGTTGAACTCTCGAAGCATTACGGCGCCCGGATCATGGTCGACGAGGCCCATGGCGTCGGCGTGCTGGGCGAGCGCGGCGCCGGGGCGACCGAGCTGTTCGGACTCGAGGACGAGGTCGACCTGCGTATGGGAACCTTCTCGAAGAGCCTCGCCTCCTGTGGCGGGTTCATCGCCGGTGATCACGAGGTCATCGATTTCATGCGGATCTCGGCCCGCTCCTTCATCTTCAGTGCTTCCGGCGTTCCCGCCGCGGTTGGCGCCGCGCTCGAGGCGACGAAGATCTGCCGCACCGAAGGTGCCCCGCTCTTCGCCCGCCTGCTGGACAACGCCCGTTACCTCCGTCACGGTCTCGAGGATCTCGGACTCAAGGTGGTCCAGCCGGGCACCATGCCGGACGGCAGCCCGGCCGATACCCCGGTGGTCCCGGTCGTGGTCGGCGAGGACTGGACCGCGGTCCTGCTCTGGAAGGCCCTCTTCGACGCCGGCGTCTACTGCAACGTGGCGATCCACCCGGCGGTCCCGCCGAGCGGCGCCCTGCTCCGCACCAGCCTGATGGCCACCCACGAGAAAGACCAGCTCGACAAGGCGCTCGCCATCATCGCCGAGGTCATCAAGGACTTCCCCACCCTCACCGAGTAGCGCGTTTGCGGCGGGGGAAAATTCCTTCGCGCTTCCAGGCCGATTCCTTTTTGGCCGGGACGATCAGCCAGACGATGACCCCGAGGGCGGTGAGCAGCAGGCCGGAGGCCAGGCCCGGCTTCTCGCCGTAGCCCTTGCGTTTGGAAAGCCAGCTGGCGAGGATCGCCGAGCCCAGCCAGATGTAGGTGAGCCAGAGGGCCTTGACGCCGAGCAGGGCTATCGGGATGGCGAGACTCATGCTCCGAGATACGCCTCTCTGACCTTGGGGTCCTCACCGATCGTGGCGGCCTCGCCGGAGAGGATGATCCGGCCGGTTTCGATCACGTAGCCCCGCGCGGCGACGCCGAGACCGTAATGCGCGTTCTGCTCGACCAGCAGGATGGTCGTTCCTTCCTGGCTGATCTGCTCGATCGTCTCGTAGATCCGTTCGACCAGGATCGGGGCGATCCCCATCGACGGCTCGTCCATCAGGAGCAGCCGCGGCCTGGCCATCATCGCCCGGCCGATCGCCAGCATCTGCTGTTCGCCGCCGGACATCGTTCCGGCGGCCTGGGACTGCCGTTCGGCAAGCCTCGGGAAAAGGTCGAAGACATGATCCATCTCCGCCGAGGAGTCGTCCCGGCGCAGGAAGGCACCGAGCTCGAGGTTCTCCCGCACGGTCATCCGCGGAAAACAGCGCCGGCCTTCCGGCACGTGGGAGATGCCGCGACCGACGATCTCCATCGGGGTCAGGTGCGTGATCTCCTCGCCGTCGAACCTGATCGCCCCCTGGCGGGCCGGGGTCAGGCCGGAAATCGACCTGAGCACGGTCGACTTGCCGGCCCCGTTGGACCCGATCATGGTCACCACTTCTCCGGCCTCCACTTCCAGCGACACCCCGTGGAGAGCCTCGATCAGGCCGTAGGAAGCGCGGATGTCTTCGACCTCGAGCAGTGCCATCAGGCGGCGCTCCTGCCGAGGTAGGCCTCGATCACCTTGGGATCCTGGCGAACGGCGGCCGGATCTCCTTCGGCGATCAGCTCGCCGTGGTCGAGCACGGTGACGCGATCCGAGATCCCCATCACGACCTTCATGTCGTGCTCGATCAGCAGGATGCTGAGCTTGCGTTCGTCGCGCACCTTGAGAACGAACCCG
Organism: Solirubrobacterales bacterium; assembly: GCA_020438425.1. Classification (GTDB taxonomy): domain Bacteria; phylum Actinomycetota; class Thermoleophilia; order Solirubrobacterales; family 70-9; genus 67-14. Next base: position 22,150 of record JAGQUQ010000018.1, on the reverse strand, counting down.
GCCAGTTCGGCGGATTCGCGCGGGTCCATGCCGGCGGTGGGTTCGTCCAGCAGCAGGACGTGGGGGTCGGAGGCGAGCGCCCGGGCGATCTCGACCCGTCGCTGGTCGCCGTAGGAAAGCGAGGCGGTGGTCCGGTCCAGCAGGTCCGCTTTCAGTCCGACGAACTTCAGTTCCTCCCCGGCCCGTTCCTCGGCCTCCCGCTCTTCGCGGTTGACCCAGGGCGGCCGGAAGATCGAGCCGAAGACTCCGGCTTTCATCCGGCTGTGGCGGCCGATCATCACGTTCTGCCTGGCGGTCATGGTCGGGAAGAGCCGGATGTTCTGGAAGGTGCGAGCGACGCCGAGCGCCGTGATCTGGTCCGGCCGGGCCCGGGTGATGTCCCGCTCGCCCAGCCTGATCCGGCCCGAGGTCGGCCGGTAGAGACCGGTCAGCATGTTGAAGAGCGTGGTCTTGCCCGCCCCGTTCGGACCGATCACGGCCGCCACTTCGCCGCGGCGCAGTTCGAGGTCCACGCCGTCCACGGCGGTCAGCCCGCCGAAGACCTTGGTCACCTTCTCGGCCCGGATCGGCGCGTCGCTCATCGGGCCTCCCCCAGCTCGACGTCGCTGCCGGCCCCGGCCCGGTCGCCGGTCCCGATCCCGTGCATCTCCTGTTTTCGGGATCGCTCCGGGATCAGACCTTCCGGCCGCAGGATCATCACGATCACCAGGATGAAGCCGAAGATCGCGAAACTGACCTGGGTCAGGTCGAAGTCGAGACCGAGTTGGCCCGGCAGGCCGTTGAGTACATCGGGGATCAGCCAGCTGTTGACGAAGGAGAGCAGGATCGCGCCGATCACCACTCCCCAGACCGAGCCCAGCCCGCCGAGGATCACCATCGCGAGGATGAAGATCGAGAAGATGAACTCGAACTGCGACGCGTTGACCGTGTTCAGGTAGGAGCCGAGGAAGGCGCCCGACATGCCGCCGAGCGCGGCGCCGGTGCCGTAGGCCATCAGCTTGGTCTTGACGGTCGGGATGCCCATGCTGATCGCCGCCACCTCGTCCTCGCGCAGGGCGACCCAGGCCCGGCCGAGGCGCGAGTCGCGCAGCCGGACGTTGACGAACAGCACGATCAGCACCAGCCCGAGCGCGACGAAGTACCAAGACCTGATGTCCAGCGAGGTGAACGGATCAACGAAGGGCAGGTCGATCTTGTCGACCGGGCTGATCCCGAGCTTTCCCCTGGTCAGGGTTGCTTCGGACCCGAGGTCGGGGATCAGGGGCAGAGCTCCGAGGGTCTTGTCCCAGATGCCGCCGATCCTGACCTGGTCGCCGTTGGCGGCGACCTGGCCGATGATCTCGCCGAAGGCGAGGGTGACGATCGCGATGTAGTCGCCCCGCAGCCGGAGCGTCGGCAGGCCGATGATCACCCCGGCGATCGTGGTCAGGATTATCGCGCCGACCAGGACCAGCAGGAAGTTGACGTGAATGCCGGGCAGGTTGGCGGCCGCCCCGGTGACCAGCAGGTGGACCCCCTCGCCGCCATTGGCCTGCGAGTAGAAGGTTGAACCGAGCCAGCCCATCGTGTAGGCGCCGATCGCGAAGAAGGCCACATAGCCGAGATCGAGCAGCCCGGCGAAACCGACGATCACGTTCAGGCCGAGGGCCATCACCACATAGGCCAGGGCGAGGACGGCATCGTCCATGAAAGAAGAGCCCCGGTCGAAGAAGAACGGCAGGAGAATCGCGAAGAGGATCGCCGCGATGACCAGGAAACGCTGGTCGAACCCCTTGATCTTCCCCAGGGCTGCGCTCATCCGGCCTGCCTTGTCTCTTCTCCGATCAGACCGCGCGGCCGCACCACCATGACCAGGACGAGGAAGGCGAACACGATCACCGGGGTCCACTCGGGACCGATCCGGTTGTCGGAGATCTGCTGGATCACCCCGATCAGAATGCCTCCGATCACGGCGCCACGCAGGTTTCCGATGCCGCCCATGACGGCCGCGGTGAAGGCGATCAGCCCGGCCTCGAAGCCCTGGTGGAACCAGATCGTGGTCTGGTAGAGCGCGTAGATGAGACCGGCCGCGCCGGCCAGCAGGCCGCCGATCAGGAAGGTGGCGGAGATCGTTTTGTCGACGTCGATGCCCATCAGGCGGGCGGCGTCCGGATCCTGCGCGGTGGCCCGCATCGCCTTGCCGAGCCGGGCCCGGTCGATGAAGAAGGTCAGGGCAAGGACCAGGGGTACTGTGGTCAGAATGGCCAGCGCATCCCCGTTGGTCACTTCGACTCCGCTGATCTGGAAAAGCACATCCTGTGAGCCGATCAGGTCGGGCACGCTGACCTGCGAGCCGCCCAGCCAGAGCACACCGACGTTCTGCAGGATGAAAGAGAAGCCGACCGCGGTGATCAGCGGGGCCAGCTTCGGTGCGTCACGCAAGGGCCGGTAGCCCACCCGTTCGATCATCGCGTTGAGGGTGCCGCTGGCGATCGCGCTGATCAGCAGGCAGAGCAGCAGGCCGAGGATCAGCAGCGGGATCGCCGTGTTCAGGTCCATCCCGAACCAGCCGAAGGCGGCGAAGGCGATGAAGGAACCGATCATGAAGACCTCGCCGTGGGCGAAGTTGATCAGTTCGACGATTCCGTAAACCATTGTGTAGCCGAGCGCGACCAGGGCCCAGATGGCTCCGTTCGAAACCCCGTCCACGAGGTTGTTGCCGATCCTGGTGAGACTGCCGTCGGCGGTCAGGTCATGAATCGCGAAGGCCACCGGCATGGCGGCCAGAAGCGCGATCAGCGCAAAGGTGCCGAACCGCGAGCCTGCGAGCGGAAACTTCGCTCGCAGGCTCGCCAGTCGGGCTTCTACTGCTTCAGGGAGCAGGGCTCAGGTGCCCGGCTTGGCGGAGATCTTCTCGTTGAACTCGAGATCCCCGTTCTTGATGTTGTAGACGCCGTAGTCGGTCAGGGTTGTGTCCCCGTCCTCGTTGATCGAGTAGTTCCCGAGGATCGAGTCCCGGTTCTTGGTCTCGAACAGTGCCTTCAGGACGGCGGCCCGATCGGTCGGATCTTCCGCCCGCTCGAGCACGTCGAGAATCAGCTTGCCGGCCTCGTACCCGTAGATCGAGTAGGGGCCGGGATCGCCGTACTTGGCCTGGTAATCCTCGAAGAACTTGGCGCCTTCCTTGCCATAGTCCTCCTCGGACAGGGTGGCCACGGTGACCTTGGTGCGGGCCGCGACGTCATCCGGCAGACCGCCGGCGAAGTCGGTGTCGGCAACGCCGTCCGGGCCGTAGAGCTTCGCGTCCGGCATCGCTGCCGCCATGTCCTTGTAGAGCTGGACCGCGTTCGAGGCCGTGATGCCGCCGAAGATGAAGCAGTCGACGCCCTGGCTGGCGAAATCATCCGCGGTGGCGCGGAAGTTCGCGGCCTTGGTGTCAACGGCACCGCCATCGACGAACTCGTAGTCGTACTGCGAGCCGGCGTCGATCACGTTCGCTGCCAGACCCTTGCCGAACACTTCGTTGTCATTCAGGACGCCGACCTTGGTGCAGCCGTCTTCGTCCATCACGCCGGCCAGGGCGGCACCCTGAACGGTGTCCTTGGGCACGATCCGGGCGTAGTTCCGCTCGCCGGTCGGGTAGTAGATGTCCGGTTCGCCGATTCCGGTGTCGGCGCCGGGGGCATCGGAAGTGAGTCCGACCGCCGTGTTGCCGGGCGAGAGCATCGCCAGACCGGCCTCGTTGAGGATCGGGATCGAGATTGCGGCGGCACCCGAGTTGTAGGTACCGAGGTAGGCGACGGCGGAATCGTCCTGAACTGCCTTCTTCGCGTTGGCCGATTCAGCTTCCGGGGTCCACTCGCCGGCCTGCGCGGTCGAGTCATCCATCGGCTCGAAATTGATCTTCACGCCACCGGCCTTGTATCCGGCCTGCTCGAGGGCAAGTTCGATGCCGTTCTGAAGGGAGATGCCGGTCGGGCGCGAAGCACCCTGGAGGGGAAAGCTCGAGTAGATCGAGACCTCTTCGCCACCTGATCCGGAACCCGAGCCGGAGCTTCCGTCATCGTCCGAGCCGCCGCAGGCAGCCAGGCCGAAGGTCAACGCTACAAGGGCAACTCCGGTAGCCAGAAGGCCACTTCTTCGATGGGACAAGACTGCTCCTTTGGTCGGTTTTCTCCCCGCGCTTCGAGGCCCCAACCCTCTCTCCGGCCGAACACCTCGTGGTATTCGGCGCAACCCTAACAGGGGCATATGACGACCGTCAATTCCGGGTTCGCCCACTCCCGCCGGCCGGCCCCGGTTCCCCGGGCGACCGGTCGGCCGGCAAAAAGAAAAAACCTGCTCTTAGCGAAAGTTGGCCGAAATCGGCATTGCCCGAATCGGGCAACTTCACTATCTTGCCTTTATCGCCTGAGTCGGACGGAAAGCCCGGCCCAAGCGGGGGAGAAGAGCCTTCCGGGAAAGAGGATCCCGGGCTTGATGCCCCCTGCCATCCAGTCAAGAGAACGATTCCCCGAAGGGAGGATTGCCCGTGGAAGTTGCCGCCACCGCCGATTCGAATTCGATTGCCAGCAGTCCTGTGCCACAGCATCTGCAGGCTCTTGAACGCGCGAACCGGGTGCGTCTTGCCCGCGCCGCTTTGAAACGGTCGATCGCCAGCGGTGAAACACCGATCACCAAAGTCATCACCGATTGCCCCTGGCAGACCGAGAGCATGACTCTCTCGGAGCTGCTTCGCTCCCAGTCCCGCTGGGGCCGGACCCGGACCCGGAAGCTGCTTGCCTCCGTCGGTCTGAGCGAGAACAAAAGGCTTGACACCCTGACCGAGCGCCAGCGAATGTTGCTCGTCAGCCAGCTGCGCCCACACTGAGGTCGCCACGAACCGGAGTCCCCTCCTTCCATCGGTGAATGTGAGAGGAGGGGACGGGTTTGATTTGGAGGCCCGGCGAAGACCGGGCCGACTGCAGTCAAGACCTACAAACTCCTACCGGAGTTTGTAGGTCAGTCCACCTGAGGCTTTTTCGAACTTCTTCCTCAGTAGCCAGAAGGAGAGCCCGAAGAGCGCCGCGCCGAGCAAGAGCGACTGCCAGAGGAACCAGTGGGCGGCGTAGAACGTGGCTCCGACGGCGACCACAAACACGAACCCGGCCAGGAGGGTTGTGTGGGAGCGAAAGCCGGTGAAGTGTTCCCTGATCGCGAGCTCGAGCCCGCCGAGCATGCCCAGACCGACGCCGATCACAAGCTGGACGGCATTGGCGTTGACCAGACCAATCACGACAAGGATGAGCCCGACGAGGACCGAGACTGCCCCGATCGGGAAATTGCCCCAGGGCGCCGCCGGACGCTCGTCCACGGTCTCTTCAAGGCGGTCCGCCCACCGGCCGAATCTGGTCCTTGGCTCCCTGCGCCCGGTAGTCCTCGCCAGCGTTTCGGGTTCCGGAGCGTCCTGACTGGCGTCCTCAGCCGGTGGAGCCGGTGTTCGGCTCCGACGTGCCTTTCTGCTGCGTTGCCTGCGACTGGCCATTGATCAGGGAGCGTACCTGCGCCCCCAGTTCCCCGGCGTCGGTGGGCTCGATCAGAGCCTCGGTGAGGACCGCGTTCCGGTCGTAGAAGAGGATGGTCGGGCAGCCACCGACCTTGTAGAGGTTGGAGACCGCACCGTCCTCGTCGTGGCCGACCTCGACCTTCCAGCCCCGGTCTTCGATCTCTTCCCTGACCTTTTCCCGGTCGTCGCGCACGTTGACCGAGAGGAACCCGGCCTTTCCCCTGTACCTGGTCGCCACCTCGTCAAAGACGTCCTGCTGGTCGAGGCAGCCAGAAGCCCCCTTGGTGAACCAGAAGGAAACGACGAAAGGGCGGCCGAAGAAGTCGCAGATCCTGATCGCGTCACTGCCTTCAACCGAGCAGGCCTGATCGGGATCGATGTTTGCGTCTCCCCGCAGATCCGACGTCGCGACCGGCACGGCAAATGGTTCGGCCTTCTCCCCGATGTCTACTTCACCGAATCCCACGATGCCGGAATCGGTCGTCTTCAGCATGTTGAAGATCGCGAATCCGATCACGATCAGGAAGACGATGCCGACCACGGCCATGTAGTTGAAGGGCTTCCTGCCGCCGTCCTTCACCGACGCTCCAGCCAGACCAGCATCGCCGGCAGGACGATCGCCACCCCGGCCAGCGCGACCGCGAGATCGACCACGGCGATAAGGCCGAAATCGCGCAACATCGCGACGTCACTGGTTCCGAGCGCCGCGAAGCCGGCGATCGCGGTCAGTCCGGATGTAGCCACCGCAATACCGGTGCGGCCGTAGGTGAGTCGCAGAGCCCGGGCGAGGCTCGCACCGGCCTCGCGTTCCTGGAAGTAGCGCCCGGAGATGATCACGCTGAACTCGGTGGCGATCGCGGTCACCAGCACCGCCAGCACGGTCGAGAGCGGGTTGAGTGACAGATCCAGGGCAGCGACGATCAGGGCCGACCAGCCGCCCGCCACGACGATCGGCACGAGGGGCACGAGAACCCGGCGGGGAGAGCGATAGACGAGCAGGAGCACCAGCCCGATCACCAGGATCCCTGCCGCAACCAGCAAGTACCTGGAATCGGCCAGATCGTTCGCGGAAGTGGCCACCACCACCGGCAGCCCGGTCACCTCGGCGGTCACCCCGGGCGGCGGTCCCTGCCCTCCCCGGGAACCGGCGACGATCCGGTTCATCCGGTCGATCACTTCCTGCTGGCGATCGACCGAACCCGAGCGCAGCGCGAAGGCGATCTTGGCCTCGGTCGGATCACTTTCCGAGGCCAGCCCCCCGGCGATCATCGCCTTGCGTTCACTGACCGGCAACGCCTTGAGGACCAGCTGAATGTCAGCTGCGGTGATTCCACGACCCGAGGGGTCGACGAAGTCGGGGATCGCCGGTCCGGGGCAGAGTTCGGCCCCTTCGCAGCTCGGGTTCTCCCCTCCGTATCCGGACTCGGCCAGGATCCTGTCCCGGACCTGATCGGTCCAGAGCACCACCGCCGGGTCGGTCACGTCCGGAGCCCGGACGATCAGGTCGATCTCGCCGGAAGTGCCGGTCGCCTCCTCGACCTCGAGCAGGTCCTGGACCACGGGGGCGCGTGACGGCAAGAGCTGCCCGATCTCGGCCCGGACCTCGGCCTGGGTGCTGACCGCCCATCCGATCGCCCCGAGCAGCACCGAGAGCAACAGCACCCTGCCCGGCGCGGTTATCGAGGTCGCCAGCAACGGCTTGGCGAGATCCCGGGCGCGACTGACGATCGGACCCTTCCCGGGCGCCGGCCGCCGCTCGCCGCGAAGCGCCAGCATCGCGAAGCCGGCGCAGAAAGTGAAGATGAAACAGATCAGCACCCCGCCCCCGAGCAGCAGTCCGAACTGGGAAACGAGAGGCAGCGAAGAGAGCGCGAGAACCCCGAACCCGGCGGCCGTGGCCAGGCAGGCTGTCGCGATCATCGGAACACCGAGACGGGCGGCTTCCCCGGCCGCCTGGTCGGCCGGAAGCCTCCCGGTTTCATCGAGTCTGGCCTGGAGCTGGACCGCGTAATCGACCGTCAGGCCGATCAGGATCGGGGCCGCCCCCAGCGAAGCGAGCGAGAACTCGCCACCGGCGAGTCTCAGGATTCCTGCCGCCAGGGCGACGCCGCCGAGGGCCAGGCCGAGCGGCAACAGGCGCCAGACCGAGCCGAAGACGAAAAAGAGGGCGAGGCTCATCAGGATCACCGCGACCCCGGCCAGGATCAGGACCCGGACCGGCAGTTCGTCGTTCAGTCCGTTGAAGACCACCGGTGAACCCGAGACCACCAGATCGGACCCGCGCAGTTCGACCGAGGGGTCGGCCGCGGCCGCTTCGATCAGTTCGATCGCCCGGGCCTGTTCCTTCTCGCTCAGGTCGCTGCGCAGTCTCATCACGATCTGGGCGGCGTCCGATGACGGGAAGAGATAGTTCAGCTTCGGCTTCGGACCGGAGCGGACCCCGCCGTCGCCGAATACGACCCGGCGCACGAAGGTGGGGTCCTCCAGGGTCGGGGGCCGGGTCAGGTTGAGTCCGTAGCGGGAGATGATCTGGGCGGCCAGGGAGAGAATCCGGGCCCGCTCGGCGCGGCCCTCGGCGGTGTCAGGCGCCGAGGCCAGCCGCTTGAGCTGCCGCTCGTACACCTCGGTTATTCCGGCGACCGCCCGGCCGAGAAAGGTCGCCGGCCCGGCGATCACGGTGGCCGGCTTCAGGTCGGTGATCTGCCGGCAGATCTTGAACAGCCTCCCCCGCCCCTCGCGGATCCGGCCGGCAAGACAGGTCTCGAGGGTGGCCAGCTTGTTCAGGTTGTGGGTGCTGAGGGTTTCGACCAGCGGGCCCCTGGCCAGGATCACGACCGGATCGGAGCCGAATGCCTGATCGGCCCTCTCGGTTTGTTCGTAGGCGGTGGAGTCGCGGTCGAAGAACGCGTCGGTGACGTTCTGGGTGCCCATTCCGGCCGCTGCCCAGATCGAGACGGCGCTCAGCAGGACTGCCGAGACCACCACCGGCCAGGGCCGGCCGGCAATCGACGAGGCGACACGGCCGAACAGCCGGCCGGATCCTCCGGCCCTGCGCATCAATCCATCGCGAGCGGGCCGACCACGTCGGCCTGCAGGAACTGATGGACGAACTCGTTGTCAGATTCGAACAGTTCGTCCTTCGGTCCGCTCTCGACGATGCGGCCCTTCCAGAGCACGGCGATGAAGTCGGCGATCCGGCGCGCGGTACCGAGGTCGTGGCTGATCACCATGTAACAGCCGCCGCTCTCGGCGTGAACTTCCTTGATCAGCTCGCAGAGCAAAGCGGTTCGGACCGGGTCGAGACCCGAGTCCGGTTCGTCGAACATGACGATCTCGGGGTCGAGCACCAGGGCCCTTGCGAAACCGGCGCGCTTGCGCATTCCGCCCGAGAGTTCGTTCGGCATCTTGAAGTGAGCTTCACCGAGACCGACCTCGCGGAGGCGACGGGAAACGATCGACTCGATCTCTTCCTCGCCCTTGTCCGTGTGCTGCCGGAGCGGGAAGGCGACGTTGTCAAAGATGTTCATCGAGCCGAAGAGGGCACCGTCCTGGAACAGCAGGCCGAACTTCTTCCGCATCTCGAAAAGGTCGTCGTCGCTCAGGTCCGGCACCGAGTCACCCTTGACGATCACGTCGCCGTGGTCGGGGTAGAGCAGCCCGACGATGTGCTTGATCAGCACGCTCTTGCCGGTGCCCGAGGGACCGAGCACCATCGAGATCTGGTCGTCCGGAAGCCCCAGGTTGAGCCCGTTGAGGATGCGGGTGCGACCGAACTGCTTGACCACGTCCTTGATCTCGATCGCGTTGTTGGTGGTCACCTGCTTGGGGCCGGTGTGCCACTTGTAAGGGTCGTTGTCACCGGGGCCGACTCCGGGAATGATGAAGTCCCGGCCGAGTACGGAGCCGTCGGTTGCGACGAAGCCCTTGGACTCTTCGGGTTCATTGGTCACGGCGGCGTCAACCGGGCCGGTGGTCTCGGCCGAGGCTTCCTCGTCGAGCAGGTCCTGTTCGCCCTCGGCAATCGAGCCGTCGGCGGCAGCAGCCTCGTCGGAGGCTTCGATCTCGGCGGCTACTTCGCCCTCGCCGGTGTTCTCCACCGCGGCCTCGACCTCGGGAGAATTGATCGGAGTCTCTTCCGAACCCTGTGCGTCGGGTGTTTCTTCTGTCTCGCTCAACCTCTCAACCTCCAATCGGTGCTCTCGGGTTCGCACCCCAGAAGACCAGCGTTCCCAACATACCGATGATGTGCACAAGCACGATGTTCAAGACCATCGACTTGGCCGTTGCGGTTCCCACTCCGACCGGTCCGCCCGAGGCGGTGTAGCCGTAGTAGCAGCCAACCAGAACGATGGCCGTTGACATCGTCATTGCCTTTATCAAGCTGAATAAGACGTCGGGCGGATTCTGGAACATCCAGAAGATCAACTGGTAGCCACCGGACGATACGTCGCCGATCTGTTCGACCACCGCGATGTAGGAAGCGAGGAAGCCGACGCCGATCGCCGCGATGTACATGAACGGCAGGGTCATCCAGGCTCCGAGCAGGCGGGTCGCGGCGAGGAAGGTCACGGGCGGAACGCCCATCACTTCGAGCGCGTCGATCTCGTCCGAGATCCGCATCGCGCCGAGCTCGGCCACGATGCCGGTGCCGACCTTGGCCGACATCATGTAGCCGAAGGCGTAGGGGATGACCTCGCGCAGGTCGCACCAGGCGGCGAAGACGCCGGCGTAGGCGGGCGCGCCGACCGAACGGTTGAAGTACGCGCCTTCGATGCCGCACTGCAGCCCGAGCACGAATACCAGGCCCCAGATGACCGTGGTCGACCCGAGGATCAGGATGCCGGCCTGGTTCAGGACCTCGCCGAAGTACTTGAACACCCGGCCGGAAAAGACAAGGCCCATGACCGCGCCGCAGAAGCGGGCGATCTCGCCGAGCGATTCGAGCCATGCACGGGGGACCTGTAGCCAGCCGGCAGCCATTACTTGATCGTCTGGATGTCGGGGTTGGTCGCGAGCATGGTCTGCGTGAACAGGTAGTTGAAGATGAAGACTCCGAGCAGCGCCGTGACGACGGCCTCGTTGACGGCCCGGCCGACGCCGGCCGCACCACCGGTCGCGGTCATGCCCTTGTAACAGCAGACGATCGCGATGATCGCCCCGAACAGGGTGCACTTGATGATCGAAGCCGCCAGCTCGGTCGTGGACGCGTTCGAGAAGAGCGAGGCGAAGAAACCGCCGAGCGGCTGCGAGTAGAGCAGTTCGGCTCCGATGCCGCCGGCGATGCCGAAGAGCAGGGCGTAGATGTCGAGCATGCCGGTGATCAGCATCAGGGCCAGGAAGCGCGGCACGACCAGGTTCTTGATCGGATCGACGCCGAGCACCTGGAGGGCGTCGAGTTCCTCGCGGATCTTGCGGGCGCCGAGGTCGGCGGTGATCGCGGTGCCGGCCACACCGGCGACCACGACCGCGGTCACGAACGGCGCGAACTCGCGGATCGAGGCGAGAACGAAGAAACCGCCGAGGCGGTCGAGGGCTCCGAAGAGCGAAAGGAAGTTGGCGGCCTGGAGTCCGGGGGCGCCGAAGCCGAATGCCACCGTGGAGATGAGCATCGGAAACCAGCAGAGCTGAAGGGCGAAGAGAAACTGGCCGATGAACTCGTTCCCGTACGGATACGGGGGCTTGATCGCGGACAGGATCGTACGTCCGGTCAGGATCATCATTTCACCGGTTTCGGTGAAGAATTCCTTCGCGGGCTCGACTGCCTTTTGTGCGGTTGCTTTGACCATCTCTCCCGGGCGCTGGCCTCGTGGACTGCCCGGGGCCCGCCGCGAAGCGGAGTCTATGCGATACCCCGGCGTGTGTGACCGTCGCCACACGCGTGGTATGTTGCGCCCGACCTTGAGGGGAGCCAGCCTGAGAACAATGCCGAGATTCATTCTCACCCTCGGATTGCTTCTGGGGACGCTAAGCGCGGCCCTTTTCGCTGCCGGCTGCGGTGGCGGAGACGACGGAGGCCAGTTCTCCAATCAGGCCACCGGCGAGTTTCCCGTCGAGGTGATCGACGCGACCTTCGAGCCCGTTCAGACGATCGCCGAGACCTACGACCTGACCATTGCCGTGCGTAATTCCGGCGACCAGACGATCCCGGCAATCAACGCCGTGATCAATCTCCCGGGCCTCGGATCCACGCTTGCGTTCGCTTACGGCGACAAGCAGCAGGGCCTGGCGATGAACCAGCGGCCGGTCTGGGTGGTCGAGGAAGGCTGGCCGAAACTGGCCGGCACGACCGGGCGCGGCGGGGCGACCACGGCCGACCGGCGCACTTTCGAGTTCGGCGAGCTGAAAGCCGGCGACACCGCCAACATGGTCTGGCGGGTGGTCGCGGTGCGACCCGGCCGGTACGAGCTGGCGTACCAGATCGGTGCCGGGCTGGGCCCGGACACGATTGCGGTCGACGCTTCGGGCAATCCCCCCCGCGGGCTGCTGCCGGTGCGGATCTCCGATTTTGCCCGCCTGACCGAGGTGAACGAGAAGGGTCAGGTCGTTCCGGTCAGCCGCGCCGAGCAGGCCCGGGTCGAGGCCCAGCAGGAATCGGCCGAGCCCGGCATCGGTCCCTGAGTCTCCCTCCCGCCTTCGCAACTTGACTGTTCCCGGTGGTTTTCGGGTACCGATGACCATCATGGGTCGACTCTTCGCCGCAACCAGCACCGTTCTCGCAACCTTCGCCCTGGCCTCGGTCTCCCTTGCCTGCGCCGATGAGGGTGACCAGACTTCGCCCGAACCCGCGGCCCGGGATTCCGCCAGCAACCAGGGTTCGACAACGAGGGCCAGGTTGCGGGCGGTTCGGGTCGCCGGCTTCGACTCGCCGGTCGAGATCAAGGCCGCCCCCGGCTACCCCCGACTGATGTTCGTGGTCGAGCAGCCCGGAAGGGTCATGGTCATGAGGCGCGGGCGCAAACTGAAGCGGCCCTTCCTCGACATTCGCGGCAAGGTCCAGTACGGAGGCGAGGAGGGTCTGCTTTCGGTCGCCTTCCCGCCGGACTACCGCAAGAGCAAACGGTTCTACGTCTATTACAACGACAACGCCGGAAACATCAGGGTGGTCGAGTACCGGCGCCGCAGCGCGGTCCGGGCCCGCCCGAACACTGCCCGCCTGGTGATGCGGATCGGACATCCGGTCAACAGCAACCACAACGGTGGCCAGCTCAACTTCCTGGGCCGCAACCTCTACTTCGGGACCGGTGACGGTGGCGGTGGAGGCGACGAGCCCGGCAACGCCCAGAACCGCAACTCGCTGCTCGGCAAGCTGATCCGGATCAACCCGGTTCAGAGCGGCCGGCGGGCTTACAGCGTGCCCCGCTCGAATCCCTTCGTCGGCCGGGCCGGCCGGGACGAGATCTTCTCCTTCGGTCTGCGCAACCCCTTCCGCTGGTCCTTCGACACCACCAGCTCGAAGCGCAACGTCCGGATCGCGATCGGCGACGTCGGCCAGGACGCCTTCGAGGAGATCAACTACCTCAACCTGAGCCGGGCCCGGGGTGGAAACTTCGGCTGGAATCGCTGGGAAGGCTTCCAGCCCTACGAGGGCGGTGGCAGCGGGACGATCAAACCTTCACTGGTCCTGCCCCACCCGCCGAACTGCTCGGTGATCGGCGGTCTGGTGGTTCGTGACCGCAGCCTTCCGGCCCTGCGAGGCAGGTATGTCTTCACCGACTTCTGCAACGGCCGGATCCTGAGCTTCAAGCCACACCTCGGCCGTGCCGCCGGCCGGCCGACCGGTCTCCGGATCTCCAGCGTCTCTTCCTTCGGGCAGAGCCTCGGGGGTGCCCTTTTCGTCACATCTCTCGACGGCAGCGTGTACAGAATCCGGCAATGATCGATCGACTCCGCACATTTCCGGCCGCACTTGCCGCTGCCGCGCTCGGCCTCGTTCTCCTCTTCGGCGCGCTCGCCGTGACGGCAGAGGCGGCGCCGAAGCTCGGTTTCCACAAGGTGACGGAAGCCGAGCAGCCGACTTCGCTGGCCTCTCCCCCCGGCTATCCCCGGATCATGTTCGTGACCCAGAGGGAGGGCAAGCTCGGGGTGATTTCGCGCGGCAAGATGCTGAAGAGGCCGCTGCTCAACCTGAGCAAGAGGATCGACCCCCTGCGAATCGAGCGCGGCCTGCTCGGCGTGGCCTTCCCGCCCGACTTCCGCAAGACCGGAAAGTTCTACCTCGACTACACCGAGAAGAGCGGCGACTCGGTCGTTTTCGAGTACCGCACGGTTGTCGGCAAGCCGCTCCGCATCAAGCCCGCCAGCGGCCGGCTGGTGATCCGGATTCCGAAGGTCAACGACAACGGCAACCACAATGGCGGCCACCTCGACTTCCACAACCGGCTGCTCTACATCTCTTCCGGCGACGGCTTCGATCCCGGTGACGCACCGGACAACGCCCGCAACATCGAGAGCCTTCGCGGCAAGATTCTGCGGATCGATCCGCGTCCCGATCCGGTTTCCGGTCTGGGCTACCGGATCCCGGACGGCAATCCCTTTGTCGGTGTGGCCGGGCGCGACGAGATTTTCGCCCTGGGCCTGCGGAACCCCCACAGCTTCGACTTTTTCCGTTCCGATGGCCGGGAGATGATCGTGATCTCCGACGTCGGCCAGGGCCGGTTCGAAGAGCTGAACATCCTGCCGCTGGCCGAGGCGAGGGGCGCCAATTTCGGCTGGAATGACTACGAGGGCTTCGAGCCCTACAACTGCGGCGAGCTCTACTGCCCGAACGGCAACGACCCGACCTTGACCAGTGGCCTGACCTGGCCCCAACTGGTCTACTCGCACGAGGAAGGCTGCGCGATCATCGGCGGACCGATGATCACCGATCCGGCCCTTGGTTCGGTTCGCGGCCGGCTCATCTATGGCGATTTCTGCGCCAACCGGATCCGTACCGCCGCTCCCCGGCAGCCGACCATCATCGACGACCGGCCTGCCGGCTTCTACCTCCCTCCGGGCAAGGAAAAGCACTCGGCCCTGAACGGATTCGGCGTCGACGGCTTCGGGCACCTTTACGCCTTCAGCCATTTCGGTCCCATCTACCGGATAGTCCAGCGCTAACCTGTTGTAAGTCACGGCGGGCATTCGGCTCGCCCGGAAAGACGGGAGCAGCAGGTGGAACCGACGGCAGCAACCGAGTCAATTTCAGTGATGAACCCGGCGACCGGCGAGCAGGTCGGATCGGTTCCGGTCGACTCCGCCGGTGACGTCGCCGCAGCGGTCGCCCGCATCCGGGCCAATCAGCCGACCTGGGAGGCGCTCGGCTTCAAAGGCCGTCGCCGCTGGCTGAACGAGCTCCGCGACTGGCTGCTCGACAATTCGGACCGGATCGCCGACACGCTCAAGGCTGAATCCGGCAAGGTCCGGGCCGAGGCCACGATCGAGACTCCCTACCTGGCCGACCAGATCAACTTCTACGGCAGCAAGGCCGAGAAGTTCATCGGCGAGCAGAAGGTCCGCCCGAACTCGATCCTCGCCGCCAGCCGCAAGCTCCGGCTCCAGTACCGCCCCTACCCGGTGGTCGGGCTGATCAGCCCCTGGAACTTCCCGCTCGTCCTTTCCCTGGGCGATGCGATCCCCGCCCTCATGGCGGGCGCTGCCGTGGTGATGAAGCCTTCCGAGGTGACCCCGCTCGGCCTGAACGAGATCGTCGATGCCTGGCGGAACGAGATCGGTGGCCCGGACGTGATCACCGTGGTCAACGGTGGTGCCGAAACCGCCACCGCCCTGGTCGACCACTCCGACTTCGTCGGCTTCACCGGTTCCGACGTGACCGGCAAGAAGGTCATGGCCCGGGCGGCCGAGACGCTGACTCCGGTCAGTCTCGAACTCGGCGGCAAGGATCCGATGGTGGTGCTCGATGGCGCCAACCTCGAGCGCGCCGCCAACGCCGGAGCCTGGGGCGGAATGCTGAACTCCGGCCAGATGTGCATCTCGGTCGAGCGGATCTACGTCGAAGACGGGATCTACGACGAGTTCGTCGACCGCCTGACCGCCAACGTCGACGGGCTTGAGCAGGGCATCGACGGCGAGACCGCGACCTGCGACGTCGGCGCAATGACCATGCTCTCCCAGCTCGAGAAGGTCGAGAAGCAGGTCGATGACGCAGTCGCCGACGGCGCCCGGGTGCTGACCGGCGGCAAGCGCGGCGAAGGCCCCGGCCAGTGGTTCGAGCCGACCGTGCTGGTCGACTGCAAGCCCGAGATGAGCGTGATGGAGGACGAGACATTCGGGCCGGTCGTGACCGTGACCCGGGTCGCCGACGAGGAGGAAGCGATCCGCCTCGCCAACGATTCCCGTTACGGGCTCTGCGCCTCGGTCTTCGGTCCCCGGGGCCGGGCCGAGAAGGTGGCCCGTCGGATCGAGGCCGGCGCGGTGAACGTGAACGACATGATTTTCAACATGCTCGCTCCCAGCCTGCCGATGGGCGGCTGGAAGGAGTCGGGGATCGGCTACCGCAACGGCGAGTACGGGATCCGCAAGTACTGCCGCTCGGAGGCGATCGTCTCGGCCCGCACCCTGCTCGGCTCGGAACCGCTCTGGTACCCGTACACCGAGAGTCGCCACGCCCTGGTCAACAAGCTCACCCGCTTCATCGGCGCCCGAGGAACCCGCCGCTTCCGCTGACCGAAAGTGCCGCAGGTTTCACACGGCTAACAGTGCAGGATCTGCGGCACCATCAACCGGAGATGTGACCGGGTCCGGTGCGGGTCGGGTCCGGTGTGGGGGTGTCCGAAAAAAGATGGATAGTGAGCGCAGCGATATCTTTTTTCGGACACCCCCGCGCCGGGCCCTCACCACCCCACGGCGGGACTTTTATGGAGTGAGGGTGGAGCCAGTCACGCCGGTGGCTCCCGTGGCGCCGGTGGTTCCCGGCTTCACGAGGATCGTCCGTCCGTCGTCGAGCTGGTAGACGGTGCCGAGGGGTTCGCCCTGGCCAACCACGGTCTCGCCGGGCTGGATCGTGATCTGCTCGGTCGTCTCGTCCGGTTCGGTGATGACCGAATCCTCGGGGACCGTGGCGGGCTGGCTGGCGGTTTCGTTTTCGGTCAGCGCTTCGGTGGTCAGGTTGAGCGAGGAGAGCGCGGCCAGCAGGAAGGCCACCGAGAGGATGATCCCGATGTCGAAAAGATTGACCAGCCCGTCGAGCGGGTCACCGGCCCGGTCCTCCCGGCTCCTTGCCTTGGCGGTGACCTTCACGGATTTCCCATCGAGACCTGGGTGCTGTGTCCGTGCTCGAAGGGCGAAGGCACCAGGTGCGGGGCGAGATGCTTGTCCGGGGCGAGGTTCGCCGCCGCGTACTCGCAGTCGGAAAAGTCCTGGGCGTAGATCCGGTCGCGGATCAGCGAAACCCCGAAGGCGAGGGCGCCGGTGAGCAGACCGGCCACGGTGACCCCGAAGGCGACCCGCAGGTTGTCGGTCAATTCGGTCACGTTGCCCTCGGCCAGTCCACCCAGGGCCGGGGAGAGCGGAATCAGCGTCCCCATCAGCCCGAGCGCCGGGCCCATGCGGACCAGGATCCGGGTTCGCTCCAGCCGACGGAGCGAGCTGTAGTCGTAGTCGGCGAGCCGTTTGGCGATGCGGTTCTCGGCATCTGGCAACGGCCTGAGCAGCACGATCGACTCCATCGTCTCCCGCATCGGCCGGCTCCAGGAAACCGATGAGAGGGCCGAGATCGCGCCGATCTGGTCGCCCTGGGCGAGATCGATTTCGGCCTGGTCAACGGCGTTCTCGAGGGAACCGAGGGTGCGCCAGCGCCGACGCCACATCTCCGCGGCGAGGATGCCGATCTCGATCACCGACCAGGCCAGGCAGAGCAGAGCCGCGATCAGGACGGGCCAGAAGAGCGCTTCGGAGATTTGAAAGAGGAATTCTTCGATCTTCATGAGGTTGGGCGACCTTGGCTTAGGGAAGCCGAAGGATCAAGATAGCGGACCGTTTGGGTCCGAACCCCGGCTGGAGAGGCCTGGGACGGGAGATGAAGCGACCGGGATCACCAGTGGGGTTCCGGCGACCGGATCGACCTCCACGGCGGCTTCCAGCCCGAAGGTTTCCCGCAGCAACGCCGCATCGACGACTTCGCCCGGAGGTCCCTCGGCGACCACCGCACCGTCCTTCATCACGACCAGATGGTCGGCGAACCGGCAGGCCTGGTTGATGTCATGAAGCACCATCACCACGGTCCGGTCCTGGCAGGGCGAGCGCCCTCTCGCAACCAGTTCCCGGACGATGATCCCGTCCGGGCCACCGGGGTCTGGGGAAGCAGGCCGAGCCTGCGGGCCAGCTCCCTGGTCGGAATCTCGTGGACACTCTCCTCGCCCAGATGGAATCCGCCACTGGCCACCTCCTTCAGCTGGAAGGCACCCCGCAAGCTGGCCGGCCGCAAGGCCTCCTTCGCTTTCACCCCGAAGTCCGGCACCACCCGCCGGATCTCGGTGAAGATCACGCGATAATCCGCGCATGAGCTTCACCCCGCGGGATCCGGAAGGGTCCCGTCCGATCGAGGCCGGGGTCGCCCGGATCGCGCCGCTTCACTCGAGCGGCTACATCCCGCTGGTCAAGTACGGCGAGCAGCCGGCCGACCAGGGCTGGCTGATAGTCGGGGAGGTGATCGACAACCCGGGTCTGATCGAACGGGTGGTCAAGAACGTCCAGGGCATCGGCTCCACCCCGCCCCGGAACATCCAGGCCGAGTGGCTGCTCGAGAAGTACGCCTGGACCATGGGCGTGGTCGCCGGGGCCTTCGTGGTGGGAGTGGACCGGCTGCCGCAGGTGGGGCCCGACCAGGTCATGTTCCACGGACTCGGCGAAGGAGTGGCGATCCTCGAGCCGCAGATGTTCTGCCTCGAGAGCGACTACCGGGCAGACCATCCCGACCTGACCCCGGTCCCCGACGAGGCAGCGCTCGCCGCCCCCCTGAAGGCGGCTTTGAACGACCACCTCGAAAGACTGATCAGCACCCTGACCGAACTGAAGACCCGTCCGGCCGCGGCCCTCTGGCGGGCCGCCGGTGACAAGCTCGCCGAGGCATTTCTCTGGTGCGGAACCACCTACGACAAGCCCGAGCGGGCCCGCCGGCTGATGGAACAGATTCTCGGTGAACCGGGCCGGCTCCACAACCGACTCGGGGTCGGAATCGATTCCTTCGGCGAGGAGTTCCACCTCCGCGAGAGCTGCTGCCTCGCTTACCGCATGCCCGGTTCGCGCTACTGCCAGGGCTGCCCGCTCGCCCACGCGGCCTGAGCCGACCCGCGAGGTTCGGGGCTTACCGTCCGGAGGCCAGTCCGGCCAGCCGGCTGACCGTGTTGAGGTTGCGGGTCGTGCCGTACTCCTCGGCCGGAATCCTGAGCTTTGACCGGCCCATCCCGTCGGGGTAGTGGACGTAGACCTCCCGCTTTCCGACCTCGATCTCCTCGTTCTTCACGCCCTTCGCCTTCTTCGTGGTGTCCCGGGGCATCGGGTGGTCGAGAAAGAGCACGCCAATCCGGTTGTAGGCAGCGGTCTTGAACGGGTTGGCCAGTTCCACCGCCCGCATTTCCTCTGCCGTTCTCACGATCACCTCGATCGGCTTGCCGGCATACGCCTTGAGTGCGTTCTCGAGCTGCTTCTTGACCTGGGTTTCGGTCAGGTCCGAGGTGAACAGCAGGTTGCCGCTGGCGATGTAGGTCTGGACGTTGCCGAAACCGGCCTCCTCGGCAAGTTTCCGCAGATCGGCCATCGGCAGCTTGCCGGTCCCACCCACGTTCACGGCCCGCAACAAAGCTATGTACGAAGTGGCCCCCGCCATGAGGGCAAACTAGCGGCTCGGTATTCTCGTTGGATGGCCGAACGTGACTACATAGGGGCAATTTCCGACCACATCGTCGTCTTCGACGGCGGGATGGGCGCGACCCTGGAGATGTTCGACCTGACCCAGGAGGACTACGGCGGCCTCGCCGGCAAGTGCCACGAGGCCCTGGTCCTGAACCGGCCCGATGTGATCGAAGGTGTCCACTCCTCGATGATCGAGGCCGGGGCCGAGGTGGTCGAGACAGACACCTTCCAGGCCTCCCGGATCAAGCTCGAGGAGTGGGGTCTCGAAGACCACACCGAGGAGATCAACGTCAGGGCGGCTGAGATCGCCCGCAAGGCGGCGGGCCCGGACCGGTTCGTCGCCGGCTCGATCGGCCCGACCGGCCACCTGCCCGCTTCCGACGATCCGACCCTCGGCAACATCCGCTTCCCGGAACTGGTCACCGTCTTCACCGAACAGGCCGCAGGCCTGGTCAAAGGCGGCTCCGACCTGATCATCATCGAAACGGCACAGGACATCCTCGAAGTGAAGGCCGCGATCTTCGGAGCCCGGGCCGCTTTCGAGGAGGTCGGCCGCGAGGTTCCGATCCAGATTTCCGTTTCGCTCCTGCCGAACGGCGGCAAGATGCTGCTCGGCACCGACATCCAGGCCGTGCTAACCACCCTGGAAGCGCTCAAGGTCGACGTGATCGGGCTGAACTGCTCGACCGGACCGGAAGACATGCGCGACGCGATCCGGTACCTGGGCGAGAACTCGACCGTTCCGGTTCACTGCATCCCCAACGCCGGCCTGCCCCTCCAGGGCCCCGACGGCGAAACGATCTTTCCGGAGAAGCCCGGACCCCTGGCCGCGACGCTGGGTGAATTCGTCGAGCGCTACGGGGTCGGCGTCGTCGGTGGCTGCTGCGGCACCACGCCCGAACACATCAAGGCGATCTCCGAGCGGGTCAACGGCCTGAAGCCGGGCCCGCGCCCCGAACCGGGCGAGATCCGGGTCTCCTCGATGATGACCTCCACCCCGCTGGTCCAGGAGCCGACCCCGACCATGGTCGGCGAGCGGGTCAACTCGCAGGGCTCGCGCCGGGCCAAGGAACTTCTGCTGGCCGAGGATTACGACACCCTGAACCAGGTCGCCGAGGACCAGGTCGAAGGCGGAGCCCATGTGCTCGACGTCTGTGTCGCCCTGACCGAACGCCAGGACGAGGACGAGCAGATGCGGCAGGTGGTCAAGCGGATCTCGCTGACCCAGCCCGCCCCGATCCAGATCGACTCGACCGAGCCGGATGTGATCAAGACCGCTTTGGAGCAGATCCCGGGCCGGGCGATCGTCAACTCGGTCAACCTCGAGGCGGGCCGCGACAAGCTCGACACGGTGGTGCCGCTGGCCAAGGCCCACGGCGCCTGCCTGATCGCCTTGACCATCGACGAGGTCGGCATGGCGAAGACCGCCGACCGCAAGGTCGAGATCGCCAAGCGAATCACCGGGATGGTCTGCGACGAACACGGTCTCGACCGGGAAGCGCTGATCTTCGACGACCTCACCTTCACCCTGACCACCGGTGACGAGGAGTGGCGGCCGTCGGCAATCGAGACGATCGAGGGCATCCGGCGGATCAAGGCGGAGATCCCCGGGGTCAAGACCTCGCTCGGCGTATCAAACGTGAGCTTCGGCGTCGGCCAGCCTGCCCGCGCGGTGCTCAACTCGATCTTCCTCCACCACTGCGTGGACGCCGGGCTCGACCTGGCCATGGTCAACCCGAACCACATCAAGCCCTACGGCGAAATCCCGGCCGAGGAAGTCGAGCTGACCGAGGACCTGGTCTTCAACCGCCGTGAGGATGCGCTGGAGCGGTTCATCAGCCACTTCGAGTCGAAGGGTGAGGAGGCTGAGGAAGAAGCCGAGGATGCGACCGCCGGCATGGAGCCGGAGGAAGCACTCCACTTCATGATCCTGCGCCGCAAGAAGGAAGGTGTCGAGGACTGGATCGACAAGTCGGTCGAGAAGATCGGCGCGGTTCCGACCCTGAACGACGTGCTTCTGCCCGCGATGAAGGAGGTCGGCGACAAGTTCGGCGCCGGCGAGCTGATCCTGCCCTTCGTGCTGCAGTCGGCCGAGGTGATGAAGAAGGCGGTCGCCCGGCTCGAGAACTACCTCGACCGGATCGAGGGCCACACCAAGGGCAAGGTCGTGATCGCGACCGTCTTCGGTGATGTCCACGACATCGGCAAGTCGCTGGTCAACACGATCCTGACCAACAACGGCTACACGGTGATCGACCTCGGCAAGCAGGTTCCGGTCGACACGATCATCGACGCCGCGATCGAGCATGACGCTGACGCGATCGGGCTTTCCGCCCTGCTGGTCTCGACCTCGAAGCAGATGCCAATTGCGGTCCAGGAACTGCATTCACGCGGGCTTGAGTACCCGGTGATGATCGGCGGCGCGGCGATCAACCGCGACTTCGGCCGCCGCACGCTCTACCCGCATGGCAAGGAATCCGACGAGGTTTACGCCCCGGGGGTCATCTACTGCAAGGACGCCTTTCAGGGGCTTGACACGATGGACGCGCTGGTCGAGGACGGGGCTCGCGAGGCCCTGATCGGCCGGCTTCGCCAGGAGGCCGAGGATTTCCGCAACAAACCGGTGATCGAGGAGAACCTGCCACCGGTCACCGACGACTCGGTCCGCTCGACCGCGAGCACCGATGCCCCGATCCCCGAACCGCCCTACTGGGGCGTTCGCGAAATCCCGGTCGAGATCGACGAGATCTTCGACCACCTCGACCTGCATGTGCTTTT
>JAGQUQ010000189.1 GCA_020438425.1 Solirubrobacterales bacterium | reverse complement strand
GTCGACGACGTGATGAATGTGTCAGGGCATCGGCTGTCCACCACTGAGATCGAGTCGGCACTGGTGTCACACCCCAAGGTTGCCGAGGCGGCCGTGGTCGGCGCCAAGGACGACACCACCGGTCAAGCGGTGTGCGCCTATGTGATCCTGCGCGAGGTGGCCGCTCCCACCGACGCTGCGGCGGGCGAGGCGCTGATCCAAGAGTTGCGTCAGCACGTCGCCCACGAGATCGGCGCGATCGCCAAGCCTCGTCAGATCATGCTCGTGCCGGAGTTGCCCAAGACCCGCTCGGGCAAGATCATGCGGCGCCTGCTGCGCGACATCGCCGAAAAGCGCGAGGTCGGTGATGTGACGACCCTTGCCGACTCCTCAGTGATGGACCTCATCTCCACCGAGGCGAAGGGCTCGACAGACTGAGCTACGCCCGGCGCCACTTGCTCAGCGACGTTCGTGGTTCTTGCGGACCTCAAAGACATAGTGACGCTTGGGCCAGTGCCCGGCCATCCCGAGGTCGTGTACGTCGTGACCGTCCCGCTCGGCCCACATCGGGATCTCGCGCGGCGCAAACCGGTCGCGACTCCAGATCTCCATTGTGGTGCCCACGGGCAGGGTGGCCATCAGCCGCGC
>JAGQUQ010000188.1 GCA_020438425.1 Solirubrobacterales bacterium | reverse complement strand
GATGCAGCGCTGGCTGCAGAAGGGCTACGCGGTTTACTCGCAGACCATGCGCGGCTTCGGCTACACCTGCCTGCTGAATCCGGGCGACGCGGGCTGTGAGGCGGGCTACTCCCACCTGATGGATTACCGCTACGAGGTTCGGGACCAGCAGAACATCGTCGGTCTGCTGGCCGATGAAGACCTGATCGAGCCGAAGAAGATCGCTGCCACGGGCGCCTCCTATGGCGGTGCGATGTCGATGGCCCTGGCGGTCCTGAAGAACCGGGTCATGGATCTCGATGGTTCGCTCCATCCGTGGAAGAGCCCGGAAGGCAAGGACCTGGAGATCGCGGTCGCTTCCCCGCTGGCCACTTGGTCCGACTTCAACGCGGCGATGTTCCCGAACGGCAACGGTGTCGACTACATCAAGGATGCCGGCTACTACGGGCCGACCGGAATCATGAAGGAGTCCTACGTCCAGGGCCTGCTGCCCGCGGGACGCTACGCACCCGCAGGGACCGATCCGCAGGCCGATGTACTTGGCTGGACCGCCCGCCTCAATCAGGGCGAGCCCTACGACAATGATGCGACCGTGGAAGCGGGGATGACCGAAGTCAGCACCTTCCACTCGTCCTACGGTCTGCCCCCGA
>JAGQUQ010000187.1 GCA_020438425.1 Solirubrobacterales bacterium | reverse complement strand
CGGAGTGGACGGCGCTGATCGCGGCCTGGATCTGGTAGCGGCCGATCCTGCCTTCCGAAAGCGCGCCGATCAGCAGCGCGCGGCCGCGGGCGATCAGCCGGCCGTCCCACAGCGCGCGGTCCTGCACCTCCAGCGTGATCAGCGCGCCGTCCGGTCCCGCCCGCGCCGGGCGGCGCGAGCCGTGCAGCAGCATCAGCGCCACGAGGCCGCGCACCTCGGGCTCGCCCGGCAGCAGCGCCATCAGGATCTCGCCCAGGCGCACCGCCTCGCCGCAGAGGTCGTCGCGCACCAGGTCGGCGCCCGAGGAGGCGGCGTAGCCCTCGTTGAAGATCAGGTAGATCACCGACAGCACCGCCTGCAGCCGCTCCGGCCACATGTCGGGCGAGGGCACGACATAGGGGATGTTGGCGTTCCTGATCTTGCGCTGCGCGCGCACCAGGCGCTGCGCCATGGTCGGTTCCGAGACCAGGAAGGCGCGGGCGATCTCGGGCGTCGCCATGCCGCCGACGGTGCGCAGCGTCAGCGCCACGCGCGCCTCGTCCGACAGCGCCGGATGGCAGCAGGTGAAGATCAGCTTCAGCCGGTCGTCGGGAAAGTCCTCTTCCATGGCATCCTCCGGCGCCTCCCGCTC
>JAGQUQ010000186.1 GCA_020438425.1 Solirubrobacterales bacterium | reverse complement strand
TGCCCTGACCGGAAGCCGTTTCAATGCGGAGCAGGCAACCAACCTTGGTCTCGTTGACGAGCTGTTGCCAGATCGTGCTGAACTCGACGCAAGACTGGATGCCATCCTGGGCGAGATCCAGTCCTGCGCGCCCGCCGCCCTGGCAGCCACGAAGGCGCTGCTTAACGGCCTGCCTGGGCTGGACATCGTAGCGTTCTCGCACACCGCGGCCGACGTCTTCGCCGACGCCGTGCTCGGCGAGGGCGCTGAGGGAATTGCGGCATTCAAGGAAAAAAGGGCGCCGGCATGGGCCAACACATAAAGCCGTTCTCGAAGATCCTGATCGCCAATCGCGGCGAAATCGCGTGCCGCGTGATCCGGAGCGCCAAAGCGAAGGGCTATGCGACTGTCGCGATCTTCAGCGATGCCGACGCTGGCGCACGGCATGTGCTGGAAGCAGATGAAGCCTTTCGACTGGGTGCCGGCCCTCTGCGTGAATCGTACCTGTCCGCCGAGCGGGTGCTGGCGGCCGCCAAAGCCAGTGGCGCCGACGCACTGCATCCCGGGTACGGATTCTTTTCCGAAAACGCGGAATTCGCGGAACAATGTGCTGATGCCGGAATCATGTTCATCGGCCCGATGCCGGATTCGGTCC
>JAGQUQ010000185.1 GCA_020438425.1 Solirubrobacterales bacterium | reverse complement strand
CTGATCGTGCCCCCGGTGCCAACGCCGCCGACCAGCGCGTCGATCGATCCGTCGGTGTCCTGCCAAAGCTCGACCGCCGTGGTCTTGGTGTGAATGTCCGGATTGGCCAGATTCTCGAATTGCATCGGCATCCAGGAGTCAGGAATCTCCTCGAGCAGCTCCTCGGCTTTCCAGATCGATCCAACCATGCCGTCCGCCGCCGGAGTCAGCACCAGCTCGGCGCCGTACGCCAGCAGGAGCACGCGCCGTTCCAGGCTCATACTCTCTGGCATTGTGAGAATCAGCCGGTATCCCCGCGAGGCGGCGACCCAGGCCAGGGCGATACCGGTGTTGCCGCTGGTCGGTTCGATAATCGTTGTCTTGCCCGGCGTGATCAGACCGCGCTCTTCGGCATCGAGAATCATCGCAACGCCGATACGATCCTTGACTGAATACCCGGGAGAGAACGATTCCAGCTTGCCCAGAAGCGACCCCCGCGCGTCCGGGGCGAACCGGTCGAGCCGAATGAGCGGCGTGTTGCCGATCAATTCGGTCGCGTCGTTCGCGATCGCTGGCCGGTTCCGGCGAATGAGATCGGCTTCGCTGATTTCCAGAGCAGGCATGGCATTCATCTCCGCGGTGCAAAACAATGGCA
>JAGQUQ010000184.1 GCA_020438425.1 Solirubrobacterales bacterium | reverse complement strand
CGCTGTGGCATCGAGAGCTATTTCCTGCCGCAGGACAAGGCCGCCGGGTTCCAGTCGCTGGTCGGCAGCGGCACCGCCGTCGCCCGGGTCACGATCGACTCCCGCGGCAACGCTGCCCTGGTGGCCGTCGAGGCCCGCTGACCGTCGTACGGCGTCGGCCGCCCCGAGCACCCGTACGGCGCTCCGTCCCCGGTCCTGGGGACCCACGGCCGGCCACCCCCGGGCACGGCGGGGTCAGCCACCGGCGACGGCAGGGATGACCGAGATCGTGGTGCCGTCGGGGGTGACGGTCGCCAGGTCGTCGAGGAAGCGCACGTCGTCGTTGCCGACATAGACGTTGACGAAGCGACGCAGCGCACCCGACTCGTCGACGATGCGGCCCTTGATCCCGGCGAAGCGGGCGTCGAGGTCGTCGAGCACCTCGGTGAGGGTCGCGCCGTCGGCGGGCACCTCGGAGGCGCCGGCGGTATAGGTGCGCAGGATCGTGGGGATGCGGACGCTGACGCTCATGATCCCTCCATGATGCCTGGCCCCGTCACGCGATGCCGGTGGCCGCGAACGCGGCGTACGACGGCTCGATGACGGCGGCGGGCCCGACCTGGTCGGAGATCGCCTCGAGGGTCTTGAGCCCCATCCCG
>JAGQUQ010000183.1 GCA_020438425.1 Solirubrobacterales bacterium | reverse complement strand
TGAGCTCGGCGTGCTGGACCACGCTGAGAGCTACACGGTCGAGGGTGCGGAGCTTGTCCCATCACCCCCACTCTCGCAGTCTGGATAATTGCCTACAAGGACCGCCGATCCGAACAGGCGCCGTAGATCGCCACCACTCTCTCGCTCGGCGCGGGTGATACGAACTCGTGATACGAATTCACCCGGAATCCGCGTCCAACGACGTTCCCGAGCGGCCCGACACGGCCTGGTTCACGCTCGACTCAAGCGTGAACCGGCCCCGCCGCCCCGACCTGAGCGCAACCCCGATCACGTGGCACCAGTGGCAGGCGGCGTACCCGACACTCAGCAGGATCGGTACGTCGCGCCGCTTGGCCTCCTCGAAGGC
The DNA here is from genome assembly GCA_020438425.1 of Solirubrobacterales bacterium. Taxonomy (GTDB): domain Bacteria; phylum Actinomycetota; class Thermoleophilia; order Solirubrobacterales; family 70-9; genus 67-14. Next base: position 272 of record JAGQUQ010000183.1, on the reverse strand, counting down.
TTCTGGGCACCACTCCCACCAGTCGACCGAATTTTCCGCGTGCTGGAGCAGGTAGGGGCTGGTCGCGTTGGCGAGTCGATTGGCCATCAGGCACTGCTCCGATCCAGTGATGCTTGTATCAATCTGATCCCCGATGTCACAAACAGTTAATACGAATTCTCTCGTAACTCCCCGTCGCCCAGCCTAGGAGGTCGGTCGCGATGGCAGCGGTTTGCTGGGCGCCAAGGTGGAAGTTCAAGGCACGTTCGGGCCTATGGAGCGCCGGCAACAGG
>JAGQUQ010000182.1 GCA_020438425.1 Solirubrobacterales bacterium | reverse complement strand
GCCCAAGGGCGTCGTCGGCATCATCGCGCCGTGGAACTTCCCGTTCGCCACCGGGATCTCCGACTCGATCTCCGCGCTGATGGCCGGCAACGCGATCGTGCTGAAGCCGGACAACAAGACCGCGCTGTCGCCGCTCTACGGCGTGCAGATGCTCGAGGAGGCAGGCCTGCCGAAGGGCCTGTTCCAGGTCGTCTGCGGCGAGGGACCCGACGTCGGCCCGACGCTGATCGACAACGCCAACTACGTGATGTTCACCGGCTCGACCGCGACCGGCCGGGTGATCGGCGAGCGGACCGGCCGCAACCTGATCGGCTGCTGCCTCGAGCTCGGCGGCAAGAACCCGATGATCGTGCTCGAGGACGCGGACCTCGACGAGGTCGTGCAGGGCGCGATCTTCGGCGCGTTCGGCAACACCGGGCAGATCTGCATGCACATCGAGCGGATGTACCTGCCGGAGTCGCGGTACGACGAGTTCCGCGACCGGTTCGTGGCCGCGACCGAGGCGCTGACGATCGGCGCGTCGTACGACTTCGGCCCGGACCTGGGGTCCCTCGTCTCGCCGGACCACCTGGAGCGGGTGAAGTCGCACGTCGAGGACGCCGTGGCCAAGGGCGCCACCGTGCTGACCGGGGGCAGGGCCCGGCCCGACCT
>JAGQUQ010000181.1 GCA_020438425.1 Solirubrobacterales bacterium | reverse complement strand
CTACATCGGCGACTACGCCGAGCCGGACCAGAAGGCGGTCGTGATCAATGCCGACACCGGAGAGCGGCATCCGATCTGGGTCAACATTGACGCCAACGCCCTGCAGGACTCGGATCGTGCCCTGGAGATCAAGCCGGCCGTGAACTTCGACGAGAAGGGCCACTACATCGTCGCCCTGCGCAATCTCGTCGACGAGGACGGAAACGCGCTCGCAGCTCCGAACGCCTTCCGCTACTACCGGGACCAGGTCAAGTCCGGTGAGCCGGAGATCGAAAGTCGTAGGGCCCACTTCGAGACGATCTTCAAGGATCTGAAGAAGGCAGGCATCAAGCGCAGCAGTCTCTACCTGGCCTGGGATTTCACCACGGCCAGCAACGAAAACAACTACAAGCGCGTCCTGAGCATGCGTGACCGGGCCTTCGCGGAGCTCGGTGACACCACCATGGGCGACCAGATCGTCCAGGGTGACGCCCCGGACTTCCACATCGATTCGGTGGTCAATTACACCGAGGGGCAGAACTCGCAGATCGCCCGCAAGGTCACCGGGACCTTCGAGGTGCCCTGCTTCCTTTCCCCGAGCTGCGTCCCGGGCAGCACCATGGAACTCGACTCCAACGGGCTGCCAACCGAGCACGGGACCTACACCGCAAACAT
>JAGQUQ010000180.1 GCA_020438425.1 Solirubrobacterales bacterium | reverse complement strand
ACCACATCGAAGCCGGCCATCGCGGCCGTGGCCGGATTGGTACCGTGCGCCGAGTCGGGAACGAGGATCTTGGTGCGGCCGGTATCGCCGTTCTCGAGGTGGTAGGAGCGCATCACCAGCACGCCGGTGAGTTCGCCGTGTGCGCCGGCCGCCGGCTGCAAGGTAACGGCATGGAAGCCGGAAATTTCATCCAGCATTTCCTGCAGCTCGAACATGAGCTCAAGGGCGCCCTGCATCTGCTCGACGGGCTGGAGCGGGTGGATGCCGGCGAATCCGTCGTAGCGGGCGACGGCCTCGTTGATTTTCGAGTTGTACTTCATCGTGCAGGAACCGAGCGGGTAGAAGCCCGTATCGATCGAGTGATTCTTCTGGCTGATGCGGGTGTAGTGACGAATCACGTCGATTTCCGAGACTTCCGGCCAATTGAGATCGGTACGAAGCATCTCGGCCGGCAGATCGGTCTCGGGAACATCCGGAGCCGGAATGCGAACGGCGCGACGTCCCGGGCGACTGAGTTCGATGATCAACGGCTCGACTGCCATGGGTACCTTTCTCGATGCTCGATGTATGACTGGCGCGAAAAACCGGAAAGTCGCCTCGGCTTTCCGGAAAATGATTCTAGCGCGGTCACGGCAAGAGGGCCAACGAAGCTTGTCGCG
>JAGQUQ010000017.1 GCA_020438425.1 Solirubrobacterales bacterium | reverse complement strand
CGCTGACCTGCTCCTCGGCCTTCTCGATCAGCGAAAGCACGTCGCCCATGCCGAGGATGCGGCTGGACATGCGGTCCGGGTGGAAGTGTTCGAAGTCTTCGAGCTTCTCGCCGGTCGAGGCGAAGAGGATCGGCTTGCCGGTGACGGCCTTGACCGAAAGCGCGGCGCCGCCGCGGGCGTCACCGTCGAGCTTGGAGATGATCACGCCGTCGAACTCGGCCGCCTCGGAGAAGGATTCAGCCACCCCGACCGCGTCCTGGCCGGTCATCGCGTCGACCACCAGCAGGACGTTGTGCGGCTTGACCGTCTTGCGGATCTTCGCCAGCTCGTCCATCAGCTCGCTGTCGATGTGGAGGCGGCCAGCCGTATCGACGATCAGGACATCCCGTCCCTCATCCTTGGCCTTGTCGAGTGCCCAAGCGGCGATCTCGACCGGATCGGCCTCGGTTCCCTGCTGATAAACCACGGCGCCGGCCCGTTTCCCGACCGTTTCCAGCTGCTTGATCGCGGCCGGGCGGTAGACGTCACAGGCGGCGAGCGCGACCGTCTTGCCTTCCTTCTTCAGAAGCTGGGCCAGCTTCGCGGTCGCGGTCGTCTTGCCCGACCCCTGGAGGCCGGCCATCAGGATGACCGTGATCCCCTTGTTCGAGAAGACCAGGTCACGGCCCGCCCCGCCCATCAGTTCGGTCAACTCTTCGTTGACGATCTTCACCACCTGCTGGCCCGGGTTCAGTGACCCGAGGACATCGGCGCCGAGGCAGCGCTCCTTGACCTTGGCGGTGAAGGCCTTGACGACCTTGAAGTTGACGTCCGCTTCGAGCAGGGCGAGGCGGATTTCCCGCATCGCCTTGTCGACGTCGTCCTCGGTCAGCTTGCCGCGCTTGCGGATGTCCCCGAGGGTCGACTGAAGCCGGTCTGAAAGCTGGTCAAACATGGACCTTCAACCCTACCGACCAGTCCCGGGCGCGGCTTGCGAGTCTCGTGGGTCGGATTTCCGGCCCGACTGCCGATTATCCGACCCACTGCGGTGGCCCCGCCCGGATCGCGAGACTCGTGGGTCGGATTTTCGGCTGGACTGCCGTTTATCCGACCCACTGCGGGGTTGCTGGGCAGGTGAAGGGGGTTCTGAAGGTGACCCCGGGTCCCGTGCCGCCTCCAGGCCCGGGTTTCTCGAGGTGAGTATGGATTGCATCTATATGGATGCAATCCATAGGCACCCGGTCCCGGGGTTGGGTTGGGAGGCGGTTGAAGAACTGCGAGATGCGCTTTTCTGCCGGTATACGGCAGACAGTTGCCTTTCGATGACTTGCCGACTCTTGCGAAGGCCGGACGACTTCTTTGTAGTTAGCTCCTGGGCTCTTGCCCGAACCGTTACTCGTCGTCGAGGAGGGCTCGACTGAAGTCTTCGGGGTCGAAGGGGCGAAGGTCCTCCAGGGCCTCGCCTACTCCGATCAGCTTGACCGGGATTCCGAGCTCGGTGGCGATCGCGAGGGTGATGCCGCCCTTGGCGGTGCCGTCGAGCTTGGTCAGGACGACGCCGTTCACGTTGGTGGCTTCGGCGAAGGCCTTGGCCTGGCGCAGGCCGTTCTGACCGGTGGTTGCGTCGATCGAGATCAGGGTTTCGTGCGGGGCGCCGGGAATCTGCTTTTCGATCACCCGCCGGACCTTGCCCAGTTCGTCCATCAGGTTGGACTGGGTGTGAAGACGGCCGGCGGTGTCGATAATCACCACATCCGAGCCGCGGGCCCTGGCGGCGCTGATCGCGTCGAAGGCGACCGATCCCGGGTCGGCTCCCTCGTTCGAGCGGACCAGGTCAGCCCCGGCCCGGTCGGCCCAGGTCGCGAGCTGCTCGGCCGCCGCGGCCCGGTAGGTGTCGGCGGCGCCGAGCAGGACCGACAGGCCGAACTCGTTCTTCAGGTGCCAGGCGATCTTGCCGATCGAGGTCGTCTTGCCGGTGCCGTTGACCCCGGTCATCAGCACCACCGCCGGATCCTGGCTCAGGTTGATCGGGGCCCGGTTGGTCGATGCGATCTCGGTCAAGAGGCCGATCAGCCGTTCCTTGATCGCCGCGCCGTCGGGAGGAACCGCGCCGGAATCCACTTCGTGTTCGAGCTTCTCGACCACCTGGGCGGTTGTGGTCGCCCCGGCGTCGGCGAGGATAAGTGCTTCCTCGAGCCGTTCCCAGGTCTCATCGTCGATCCGGTCGAAAAGGCTGGAGCCGATTTCCTCGGTCAGTGCCCGGCGGCTCTTGGAAAGGCTCTCGCGCAGACGCCGGAAGGCGCCGACCTTCTTCGGTGCCTCTTCCTCGATCGCCGGAGGCGGGGCCGTGTCCGGAACCACGCGGTCGCCGAGGTCAAGAATGTCGTTCCAGGTAGTAGCCATCGGAGCCGAAACCTACCGGTCAGACCGTCCGGGGATCAGGCAGCTTCCAGCGAAGTACCTTCGAGCGCTGTGACGCCTTTCGGCAGCCGGCGGGAGATCACCTTGGTCACACCGTCGCCGCCCATGCTGACGCCGTAGAGCACGTCGGCCGCGTCCATGGTCAGCTTCTGGTGGGTGACGATCACGAACTGGGTGCGGTCCGAGAACCGCCGGACCAGTTCGAGGAAGCGGTTGATGTTGGCGTCGTCGAGAGCGGCTTCGACCTCGTCGAGGATGTAGAAAGGACAAGGCCGGGCCAGGAAGACGGCAAAGACGAATGCCAGCGCGGTCATCGCCTTCTCGCCACCGGACAGCAGGCTCATCTGGCGCATCCGCTTGCCCTGCGGGGTCACTTCCAGTTCGACACCGAAATCGGACTCGTTCGGCGTCCGCGGGCCGTCCTCGTCCTCGATCTCCTCTTCTTCGGCCTCGGCTTCCTCGCCTTCCGCCGCCGGCTTGGGAACCGGCCTCAGGTCAACCGAGCGCAGCCTTCCCGAACCGCCCGGAAAGAGCTGGGTGATCATCTCCTCGAAATTCCTGGCGGTGGCCTCGAAGGTCTCGTCGAAGGACCGCTTGATCTCCGCGTCGATGTCGCGGATCACCCCTTCGAGCTCGCGCATCGCCCGCTCGGTGTCTTCCCGCTGCGAAACCAGCTGCTCGACGTGTTCGAGTGCTTCCTCGTACTCCTTCTTGGCCAGAGGATTGACCGGACCGAGCCGCTCGCGCCGGGCGCGGAGGCTGTGGAGCCGCTTCTCGATCTGCTCGCGTTCTTCCTGGTCGAGTTCTTCCTCCGGCTCGGGTATCTCGACCTCGAGCTTCTCGGAGATCCGGGCCAGCTCTGTGGCAGCCTCCGCCCGGCGGTCACCGAGATGGGCTGCCTCAACCTCGGCGCTGGTGACCTGCTCGGCCACCGCCCTCAGCTTGCCCTGGATATCCACCTCGAGGTCCGAGCAGGCCTTCAGTTCGGCCGATATTTCGTCGGCGTCTCCCTGATCACCGATCACGGTTCGCTCGGCCCTGGCCACCCGGTCACGGATCGCCCCGGCTGTCTCGGTGGCGGCGGACTCGATCGTGTTGATCAGCGCCGCGAGGTTCTCGACCTCGGCCATCTTCTCCCCGAGGCGCTCGCGGTGGCGTTCACCGAGCAGGCTCTCTGCCCGGCGGGCATGCGTCGTTGCCCGTTCCGCCCCCTTGTGAACGTCGCCCAGGGCTTCCAGCCGCTTCGACTCGGGCCCTTCCGCCTTGGCCTGCCTCAGGCCTTCGGCGGCGGTGGCAAGTCCGGCGTCGACTTCCGCCAGTTCCTGGACCAGGTGCTTGGCCCGCTCCGAGGCGCTGCCGCTACTACCGAGATCAAGGGTCAGCGGTGCCAGTTCCAGTCTCAGTTCCTCCAGCCGCAGGCCGAGCCGCCGGCCCTGCTCGGAGATCCTCGAAGTCTCGATCGAGACCTTTTCCGAACCGGACCTGAGTCCGTTCAGAATCCCCCAGATCGCTGTTCTTTCCCGGTCCCTTTCGGCGAAACGTTCCTCGGCCGCGCGGCGACGTTCCGATACCGCGGACAGTTCCTTCTCCAGGCCATCGCGGACCTTGCGGGCCTTGTCTGCCTGCGCCTTCGCCTGCTCGAGCCGGGCCTCGCCGAACCGGAGTTCCTCGGCGACCAGGCGACTCTTCAGTTCCAGTTCCTGCTTCTCGATCCGGGCACCGATCTCGGCCGAGTTGGCCTGCTGCTTGAGCGGACGGAGAGCCTTGCGTGCTTCCCGCTCGACGTCGAGCGCCCGGTCGAGGTTGTCCCTGGTCGCCAGAAGTTTCAGTTCCGAACGACGTCGCCGTTTGCGGTACTTGCCGAGCCCCGCGGCCTCCTCGATCAGCATCCGCCGTTCGCGGGGTTTCGAGTGCACGATCGAGTCGACCCTTCCCTGGCTGATCACCGAGTGCATCTCGCGCCCGAGGTTGGCGTCGGAAAGCAGCTCGATGATGTCGGCCAGCCGGCAACGGGCCCCGTTCATCCAGTAACCGCCGTCACCGTTGCGGTCCAGTTTTCGGGTGATCGAGATCTCGGTGAACTCGTCACCGAAGTGGCCTTCCGAGTTGTCGATCACGACTTCCACCTCGGCCTCGGACCTGGCACCGACGTTCTTGCCGCCGACCGAGATCACGTCCTGCATCGAGGTGCCGCGGATCGCCCCCGGACTTTGCTCACCGAGCGCCCAGAGGACGGCGTCGGTGATGTTCGACTTGCCCGACCCGTTCGGCCCGACGATCACGCTGACGCCCGGCGAGAACGCCAGTTCCGTCTTTTCGGGGAAGGACTTGAAGCCCTTCATGGTCACCGAGCGCAGGTACATGCGCCTTACAGATTGCCGGTTCCGCCGGACGGATGAAACCCGCATCCGGACTGGAAAAGCGAATTCCCGCAAAGTGCAGGTAGTTTCAGTCCCCGAGTCGTTCGAGCGCGACCTCGGCGGCCGCCTGGCCTGCCGCCTTCTTGCTGCGCCCCTCACCCCGGCCGAGTTCCTCGTCGCGGTAGATAACCGCCACCTCGTAGGTCCTCTGATGGGCCGGACCGACGGTCGCGACCACCTCGTAGGAGACCGTCTCGCCGCGGCGGGCGGCCTCTTCCTGCAGGGCCGACTTGAAGTCGGTCTGGTTCTCCCTCACCATGGCGATGCGCGAGCGGAATGCCCGGATCACGGCAGCCGAAGTCGTTCCGAAACCGTAATGGAGGTAACAGGCCCCGATCAGGGCCTCAGTGATCTCGGGCAGCGGCCTCTCCCCCTCCAACAGCAGCCGAGCCGGGGTCTGCTTGCCGTCCGACTCGCCCGGATCGGCTTCGAGCAGCATCTCCGGGATGCCCAGTTCGAGCCCAACCTCGGCACAGGAGGTGCCGCTGACCGCCTGATTCAGGATCTTGGTCAGGGCGCCTGCGTTCAGGTCGGGCAGGGTCCGGTAGAGCTCGTCGGCAACCGAGAGCCCGAGCACGCTGTCGCCGAGGAGAGCGAGACGCTCGTAGGAACCGGTCCGGTCCCTGGTCCAGGACGAATGGGTCAGGGCCGGACCCTTGAGATCCTCCGGCAGGCCCTCGATCAGGCTCGCCAGGTCTGCTTCGGGCGCTTCGGCGCGATCACGCGACCGCTTTAGCCACGACAAAGTCAACCGCGTCCCCGACGGTCTTGATCTCGGCGGCTTCCTGTTCGGAAACCGAGATTCCGTACTGATCCTCGAGCTCCATGACAAGTTCATAGAGATCGAGCGAGTCGGCGTCGAAATCTTCCTTGAACCGGGCTGACTCGATGATCTGTTCCGGTGCCAGTTCCAGTTCGGAGACCAGGTGGTTTCGCACCAGATCCATGACTTCGTCGCGATTCATTCCACGTTTCCTATCAGACACCCGACCCGGAATCGATCGAGCCCCGGTCGGCACCGACCCGGTGAAGCATCTCCTCGGTCAGCCCCGGAGCATCGACCCTGGCCGCGCGGGCGGCGACCCTGATCGCGTTCGCGACCCCTTCCGGACCGGAGGACCCGTGGCCGACCACCGCGGTCTTCCTCAGTCCGAGCAGAATTGCGCCACCCGTCGTGTCGGGATGGAGGTCCCGACGCAGTCCGCCCAATGCCGGTTTCAGCAGCAGTCCGCCGGCCGCGGAAACCGGGTTCTTTCGAGCCGCGGCCGAGATCTCGCCCACGACCCGTTTGACGGTGCCTTCCAGCGCCTTGGTGACCACGTTGCCTGTGAAGCCGTCGGTCACGATCACGTCCGCGTTTCCGGCCGGAAGATCACGACCCTCGACGTTGCCGATGAAGTCGAACTCGGTGGCACCGACCAGGGCGGCGTGCGCCTCGACGACTTCTTCCCGACCCTTGCCCGCCTCTTCGCCGACCGAAAGCAACCCGACCTCGGGCTTCTCGACCCCGAGAACCGACTTCGAGAAAGCCGCGCCCAGCCAGGCGAACTGGACCAGATGCTGGGCCCGTACCTCGACGTTGGCTCCGATGTCCAGAAACAGGACGGTGCGGCCAGGCAACGGAACCTGCGCTGCCAGAGCCGGCCGCTTCACGCCCTTCGATCGCTTCAGACCGAAGGTGGCGGCCGCCATCGTTGCGCCGGTCGAGCCGAGGCTGACCACGGCATCGGAGTTGCCTTCAGTGACGTCGGCCACCGCCCGGACGATCGAGGAGTCAGGACGGGACCGGACCGAGGGAACCGGATCGTCGTCGTTGGTGATCTGATCCGTGGAGTCGATCACTTCGACTCCGGAAAGACCGGAGTCAATCTTCGCGGCAGGGCCAAAGACGCGGAGGGCTATCCCGTCAGCGGCAGCGAGGCGGATTCCCTCGTGCAGGACATCGAAACCGCCCTCGACGCCGAGCCCATCGAGCGCGACCGCAGTCCCGCTGAGATCCAAGATTCCCGGCTAGGCGTCGGGGGTGACGGTGCCGAAGGGCTGCTCCTTGGGAGCGACGACCTCGCGGCCCTTGTACTGACCGCAGTTCGGGCAGACCCGATGCGGCAGACGCGGGTGATGGCACTGCGGGCAGTGATTGACGCGGGCCTTGGCGGCCTTGTGGGTGGCGCGCCGCTTGTCCCGGCGGGTGCGTGAGGTTCGTTTCTTCGGTACGGCCATAAGAAGCAGCAGTCTAGAGGAAGATCGCCCGGGGCGACCTTTCCTACTCGAGTTCGCGCAGCTTGGCCCAGCGGGGGTCGACGTTCTGGCCGTGATCATGATCGGCGGGGTCCGCTCCGTTCAGCGATTCACCACAGACCGGGCAGAGTCCGAGGCAGTCGGGCCGGCAGAGAATCTGCTCGGGCAGCGAGAGAATCAGGGCATCGTGGGTCCAGGCGGCGAGGTCGAGGGTACCTTCGTCGACATAGGGACTGGTCAGCTCCGCGGCACTCGACTCGTCCTCGTCCTCGTCGTCATCAAACCGGCTCGACCCCTGAACCGGAATCGGCTCGACCGGCTGGTCCACTTCCCGGACGTCGATCCCGACCCGGGCTTCGGCATCCTCGAGACAGCGAAAGCAGGGGCCTGCCAGTCCCACCTCGAACTTGAGCCGCAGCGCATAGCCGGCACTGGTCCTCGAAACGTCGAGGGTGAAGGCGGGATCAGCCGGAACCGGCTCGTAGTCCTGTCCGCCCAGCGTGACCCGCTCCGGAGTCACTTCCCCCCGGATCCGGGTCGCATCGCCGTAACTCAGGCCGAGAGCGTCGAGATCAACCTTTTCGATCAGCATCCGTTCCAGCATGGCAGACAACCGGTGTCGGCCACGCCCTTCAATACGATGGCCCGGTGAGCAATCCCGGCGACAGCAGTTATCTCGACTCGGTCCGCGGACAGGTGCCGCTTTATGACGCGCTCCAGGATGCGGCCGTCGCGGCGGTGCCGTTTTCGCCGGATCGCGTGCTCGAACTGGGGATCGGAACCGGGCAGACGGCTTCGCTTCTGCTCGATAGGTTTCCGGAAGCCCGGATCACCGGCCTGGATTCAGACCCGGACATGCTCTTCAAGGCCCGCGAGATCGCCGATGAAGTTGCTCTTGCCCGGATGGAGGACCCTCTCCCCGACGGACCGTGGGACCTGGTCCTTTCGGTGCTTTCGGTCCATCGCCTGACCGACGAACAGAAACAGTCGCTCTTTCGCCGGGTCCGGGAGCAGTCGAAGACCCTGGTGATCGGCGACTTCGTCTCGATCGGAGAAGACGCAGGCTCGACCCGCGTTACCGGCGAGGCCTACCCCGACACCGCAGAAGAACTCGCAGAGTGGTGCGGCGGCAAAATCGTCTGGTCAGAAGACGACCTGGTAGTCATAGTCGCCGACTATCGGTAAGTAAGCCAAATCGGAGAAGTAGGCGTGCCGCATCGTGGATGCACGGGGCCGCGGAATTTCGCGGTCGGGCTACTGCCCGTTCGCGAAATTCTGTGGTCACGGGCGCCGCGAGGCGGTGCGACTACTCTTCGATTTCGTCGAGGGGTTCGTCTCGCCCCGCGAGGCGGTCGCGGCCGCGCTGGACTGCGGCAGTGAACTTCTGGAGGTTCACTTCGAGAGTGTTCAGGATCTCGTCGGCGTAGTCCTCGGCACCGAGGCGGATTTCCCGCTCGCGGGCACGGGCGTCTTCGACGATCTCGTCGGCGGCACGTTCGGCCTGCTTGGTGACTTCTTCGTCTGAAACCAGCCGGGCCTGCTGTTCACGCGCTTCCCGGACCACGCGCTCGGATTCGCGCTTGGCCTCTTCCAGCATCTCCTGGCGCTCCTTGACGATCCAGCGTGCCTGCTTGATCTCTTCGGGGATCGTGGCACGCATCTGATCGAGGAGGTCGTAGATCTCCTCCCGATCCACGCGAACCTGATCCGTCAGAGGGACGGGCCGGGCGTTGTGGACGAGGTCATCGAGCTTGTCTATTAGAACGAGGACATCCATGTGGAGGGAACCCTATGCGTCTCCGTTGATTTGCGGGGGAAAAGTGGCCATGTGGGGAAGATTCTGCATGGAATCTCCCATTCCTCTTTGTGAGAGAACGGGACTAACTTCGACCCAGTCTATCCGCCAGAGCGGCTGCTACCGGGGCAGGGACGAGATCGCCGACATCCCCGTTGAAAGTTGCCATCTCCTTGACGCCGGTCGAGGAAAGGAAGCTGTACTCGGGACGGGCGAATACGTAGATGCTCTCGATTTCCGGATCGAGCTTCGAGTTGAGTTGTGCCATCTCGTTTTCGTACTCGAAGTCGGAAATTGCCCTTAGCCCCTTGACGATCGCCCGGGCACCGTTTTTCCTGGCGAACTCCACCAGCAGCGTGTAAAAGGCCTGGACTTCGACGTTGCCGAGGTGGGCGGTCGCATCTTCGATGAAGCCGATTCGTTCCTCGGCCGTGAACAGGGTCTTCTTCTTGCGGATCGGCTGATTCACCACGCCCACAACGACCTTGTCGAAGGTGCGGGAGGCGCGGGTGATGATGTCGAGGTGGCCGTTTGTGACCGGGTCATAGCTGCCGGGACAGACGGCGACTCTTGGGTTTATCTCGTTCATTCGGGTGAAATATCTTGGTCGGAGGGGGGTCTTGCCCGATGGAATGTAACCACCGTGCGTCCGTAGCGTCTCTCCCTCACCGTTTCAAGGGACGGAAATTCCAGTGGTCCGCGATTGTCGGACTCGGCTACCACCCGTCCGCCGGGGGCGAGCACCCGGGGAAGCCGGCCGTCGAGCTCTTCCGCGACCCTTGCCGCTTCGCGATACGGGGGGTCGAGGAAGACCAGGTCGAACTCGCCAGCGGGGACCTCCGCGATCCAATCGGTCGCTTCGGCCCGGATCAGTTCCACCTGGCCGGTCAGGCCGAGATTGTGGACGTTTCCCATCGCCGGCCTCGTGTCGCGGTCCACCAGCACCGCGGACCCGGCGCCGCGCGATATCGCCTCGATTCCGAGCGCTCCCGTGCCGCAGTAGAGATCGAGGACGCGCAGACCTCCGATCTCGCCCAGGGCCGAGAAGATCGCCTCCCGGACCCGTTCGGAAGTGGGCCTGACCTTCCATCCCTTCGGTGCCAGCAGCTGGCGGCCGCCGAGACGGCCGGCAATGATCCTCATGCCGCTTCCTCGGCGGCGCCAGCCCGGTCCGGGATCGAGTCAGCGAGTATCTGGAGTTCGAGATCGTCCATCGAGAGAAGATCCTGACGGGCTGCCTCAAGAAGTTCGATGTCGCGGGGCAGCGAGGCAACTCTGAACCGGGGCAGACCGTGCTGGCGGGTGCCGGCGATCTCGCCTTCTCCCCGCATTTCGAGATCAAGCTCGGCCAGTTCAAAGCCGTCGCCGGTGGACGCGAGCGCAGCCAGGCGCCGGGCCGCGCGAGGTCCCGAGCTTTCACTGAACAGGAAGCAGGTGCCGCCGTAGCTCCCGCGCCCGATCCTGCCCCGCAGCTGGTGGAGCTGGGAAAGTCCGAAGCGGTCGGATCCTTCGATCACCATCACGGTCGCGTTCGGCACGTCGATCCCCACCTCGACCACGGTGGTCGCCACCAGCACGTCGATCCTGCCGTCGGCGAAGGCCGCCATCGCAACCTCCTTCTGGGCGGGCTTCATCTGACCGTGGAGCAGGCCCACTTCGTAGCCGGCGAGCTCGCCGGCGGCCAGCCGCTCGGCCTCGGCCGCAGCGGCACGACCTTCGACCAGCGGTGACTCCTCGACCAGCGGACAGACCACGAAGGCCTGCCGGCCGTGGTCGAGCTCTTCGCGAAGCCGCCCGAAGGCCTCTGCGCGGCCTCCTTCGGAGACCACTTCGGTCAGGACAGGGATCCGGCCGGCCGGCAGTTCCCTCAAGGTGGTGACGTCGAGGTCGCCATAGGTGGTCAGGGCGAGCGTGCGGGGTATCGGCGTGGCAGACATGTGAAGCAGGTGGGCCGAGTGCCCGCCGGGAGCCTTGGCGTCCAGACCGGCTCGCTGCCTGACTCCAAACCGGTGTTCCTCATCGACAACGACCAGGCCGAGCCGGTCGAAACCGACTGGCGACTCGAGCAGGGCGTGTGTCCCGACCGCGATCCCGACCTTTCCCGAGGCGAGCCCGGCCAGAATCTCCTTTCGTGAAGACGGAGGGGTCGAGCCGGTCAGCAGTGAAACCTCCACCCCGGTTTCTTCAAGCATCCGATTCAGGGTCGCGAAGTGCTGACCGGCCAGCACCTCGGTCGGCGCCATCAGCGCCGCCTGGGCCCCGCTGCCGACGGCTTCCAGCATCGCGTGGATCGCGACCACGGTCTTGCCGGAACCGACCTCGCCCATGAGTAGCCGTCCCATCGGTTCGGTTCCGGAGATCTCCTTGCCGATCGCCGCCATTGCCTTGCGCTGATCTCCGGTCGGCTCGAACGGAAGGCCCTTCAGCCATTTCGAGGCCAGTGCCGATCCGTGGTCCAGCGGCAACGCCCGCCCGGCACTCTGGCGGCTTCTCAGCCTGCGATCCCGGATTACGGCCTGGTTTTCGAGCAGCTCCTGGTAGGCGAGACGCCCGAGTGCCTCGGCCGCCCGTTCCTCGCCCGAAGGGAAGTGGGCTTCCCGAAACGAGGCGGTGATTCCGGGCATCGCTTTCTCGCCGTTGTTCAGCAACCGGGACGGGAGCGGCTCGGGCAGGCCTGCAGCCAGCCGGCAGGCTTCGAAGGACCAGCGCCGCCAGCGTCCGGGCCCGATCTCCCCGCCCGAGGAATGGGCCGCCCGAGGCCCTTCCCCGGCCAGCCCCGGCGGCCGGGCCGAAGCGGCCTGCCAGGCGACCGGTTCTCCCCCGCCGGACTTGACGGCCGGACCCCGGGCCGGCTCCGATGCGGAAACAACGAAGCCGCCCTTCTCCAGCCTTCCCTCCAGGTACCAGTGGCTGTCGGGCGTGAGCTTGTCCGCCATCCAGGGCTGGTTGAACCACACCGCCTTGCGGGAGCCTGAGTCATCGGACACCCTGGCCTCGACCAGACTGAACCGGCGTCGTCTCGTCCTGACCTTGCGCGACCTGACGATCGAGACCTCCACCCCGGTCGCCTCGCCGGGTTCGAGGTCACTCAGGAGGCTGGTTCCGGGACGCTGGCCATAGGCCCTTGGGACTCGCCACAGAAGGTCCCCGACGGTCGGGACTCCCGCCTCGATCGCGAGCATCCGGAATTTCTCACCAACTCCGGGCAGGACCTCAAGGTCTTCCGAAAGGAGCGCCGGGTCATCCCGGAACACCCCGGCGGCAAGCAACTCGCCCCTGTCTGGACGATCTTCGATCCCGCCACCGAAGCGTGGCGGCGGAAGTGGCGGCGAGGGGACCGCCGTCACTGGCTGGCCAGCAGCCACCACCAGCTCGGCTGCCCGCCCTCGTGAAGTTCCAGCTCGACCCCATCCGGGCTGTGCCCCTCGATCTCGTCGAGCGGGATCGGAGCCCCCTCCCCGGCGATCACCGTGACCAGTTCCGCCCCCTCGGACAACCGCTCAATGGTCGAGGCCAAAGCGGAACCGGCGCCGCCCCAGGCAACGATTTCGCCGTCGATGAACCCGACCGCGTCGCCGAGCCGGAAACGGCCCTGGGCATCGTCGCGGGCGGCCGGGGCGATTCCGCCGACGGTCAGGTCGGCAATCGCCTCCTCGAGCCGCTTGTGATTGGTGTCCAGATCCGCCTGGCCATCAAACTCGACCAGGGCCAGCAGACCTTCCTGCTGGGTGCGGGTTGGCAGCACCCGGGCCTTCTTGTCGGACTGTTCGCAGGCCCTTTCGGCAGCCATGATCACATTCGAGGAGTTCGGCAGGACCAGAACTTCCTCGACCGGAACCGCTCCGATTCCGGCGAAGAGCTCGGCGATCGAAGGGTTCATCGTGTCACCGCCCGAGATCACCGTGGCACCCATCTCCGTGAAGAGATCTTCGAGTCCGTCCCCGCTGCCGACCACCACCACGCCGGTTCGGTGATTGGCGCTGATCCGCGCTTCCCTCTCCGCGACCTGTTTGCGCATGTCGGCGACATCCAGGTTGGTCACTTCCCCCGCATCATCGAAGATCGACATCGCTGCCTCGGGATCGTCCGTGTGAACGTGGACCTTGAGGGTCGACTGGTCGCCGACCACGAGGACCGAGTCTCCGATCGCCTCGAGCCCGGGGATGAACTGCCGGGGTTTCAGGTCCTGGCCGGAGACGATGAAGTTCGTGCAGTACTGGAAGCGGCTGTCCACGTGCTGCGGATGGGTGATCTTGGCGGCGGCGTGATGCTCGACCTCGGGCAGTTCGGCGTCTTCGCCGCGCAGCGCCGCCAGGACTCCGGCGAGGATCAGCACGAGGCCGTATCCGCCGGCGTCCACAACCCCTGACTCGGCCAGGATGGAAAGCTGCTCGGGGGTCCTTTCAACTGCCTTCTGGCCATCCGCGATCGCCTTCTCGAGGACGTCGGCCAGCACCTGGTCCTGCTCGGCCGGGGAGGCATCGGGGGCGAGTCGTTGCTGATCCGGCTCGAGGTGAGCGAGCTGACCGGAAACCGAATGTGCGATCTCCCGGAACACGGTGAGCATCGTTCCCTCGGCCGGGTTCTGGACCGAGGAGTAGGCGGCATCGGATGCCTTGGCGAAGGCTGAGGCGACGAGGACCGGATCGACCAGTTCGCCGGGCCTGGAAGCCAGTTCCTCTGCCGCTCCGCGCACGATCTGGCTGAGAATCACGCCCGAGTTTCCCCTCGCGCCCAGCAGGGCCGCCCGGGCCAGTGCCGAGACCAGTTCGGTCCGGCCGATCTCGTCGAGCGACTGGCCGTTGTCGAGCCGGTCGAGCTCCTCCATCACGGCCTTCATGGTCAGCGACATGTTCTCGCCGGTATCGCCGTCCGCGACCGGGAATACGTTCAGGTCATTGACCTCTTGCCGACGGGCCTCGAGCGAACCGTAGGCGGCGGCAACGACTTTTCTGAATCGTTCAATACTCGGATCGGACACAACGCCTGAGCCTATAGATCACAGCGGAGATCAGTCAACGGGCCATGTTCAGGAGACTTCACCAGACGGGTTTCAGTTGTCATCCGGCGCAGACCGGATGACGTGAAGTCAAGGCAAGAGCCGCTACGCGGCTTTCGTGACCTTGTTCGCCTTGAGGCAGCGGGTGCAGACGAGGACGCGCTTCTTTGCGCCTCCCTCGAGAATGCGGACCTTCTGGAGGTTCGGATCGAAACGGCGCCGGGTGGCGACCATCGAGTGGCTCCGGGAATTTCCGAAGCTTGGACCCTTACCGCAGTTGTGACATACGCGTGCCATTGGACGGAGCATCCTAGCCGATCCGGTTGTTTGACGGCTTCACGGAAAGCCGTCCCCCGGAATCCGGCTTTCTCAGGACGAAAGTTCCCTGCGGATCTCGTTCATTCGCAGAACGGCGCGGGCGGCGTTGGCACCGGAATCGCGCTTTCCGCCGCCTCCCGCCCGGGCCAGGGCCTGGTCCATGTTGTCCACGGTCAGGACCCCGAAGCCGCAGGGGACGCCGGTTTCGAGCTGCACGTTCTGGATCCCGCGGGCAGCCTCACTGCAGACGAAGTCATAGTGGTCGGTCTCCCCCCGGATCACCGCGCCAAGGCAGGCGATCCCGTCGTAGCGACCCGACCTTGCCGCGTAGTGGGCGGCCAGAGGCAGCTCGAACGCTCCGGGAACCTCGAAGACGTCGATGTCGGCGTCCCCGATCCCGTCCCTGGCGAACTCGTCTTTCGCACCGCCGACCAGCCGGTCGGCCAGGTCTCCGTAGAAGTTTCCGACCGCGATCGCGAACCTTCCGGTGAAGTTGGGCTCAGGCACTCTCGTCTGCCTTTTCGCTGTCGTGGATCTGCTCGTCGAGGATCATCTCCTCGTCGAGGGCGAGCCCCTGATGGTGGAGGATGTGACCCATCTTGTCCCGCTTGGTCCTCAGGTAGGTCTCGTTGTGGAGGTTGGGCGGGGCTTCGATCTTGATCTGTTCGGTCACTTCGAGGCCGTGACCTTCGAGACCGATGATCTTCTTCGGGTTGTTGGTCAGGACCCGGATCTTGGTCAGGCCGAGATCCCGCAGGATCTGGGCGCCGATCCCGTAGTCGCGCAGGTCGGCGGGCAGACCGAGCTTGAGGTTTGCGTCAACGGTGTCAAGCCCTTCTTCCTGAAGCTTGTAGGCCCGCAGCTTGTTCAGCAGCCCGATGCCCCGGCCTTCCTGTGAGAGGTAGAGCAGCACTCCCTGGCCTTCCTCTTCGATCATCGCCATCGCGGCAGCCAGCTGTTCACCACAGTCGCAGCGCATCGAGTGGAAGACGTCCCCGGTCAGGCACTCGGAGTGGACCCGCACCAGCACCGGCTCGCCGGTGTCGACCTCGCCCTTGACCATGGCGACGTGATGCTTGTCATCGACCAGGGAGCGGAAGCCAACCGCCCGGAAATCACCGAAGCTGGTCGGGAGCGCGGTTGCGACCACCCTTTCCACCAGTTTCTCGTTCTCGCGCCGGTAGGCGATCAGGTCGGCGATCGTGACCATGATCAAGCCGTGCTTCTCGGCGTAGCCGACCAGGTCGTCGATCCGGGCCATGGTCCCGTCCTCGTTCATCACCTCGCAGATCACGCCGGCGGGCGAGACGCCGGCCAGCCGGGCGAGGTCAACCGCTGCTTCGGTGTGTCCGGTGCGTTCGAGCACGCCGCCGTCCTTTGCCTTGAGCGGGAAGACGTGGCCGGGCACGACGATGTCGCGCGGCGTGGCGTCGGGGTCGATCGCGACCTGGACGGTGCGGGCCCGGTCGTGGGCCGAGATGCCGGTGGTCACGCCTTCGGCCGCCTCGATGGAAACCGTGAAGGCAGTTTCCAGCGGCGCCTCGTTCTTGGCGGTCATCAGGCGCAGACCGAGCTGGTCGCAGCGCTGGGCAGTCAGTGAGAGGCAGATCAGCCCGCGCCCCTCTTTTGCCATGAAGTTGATCGCTTCCGGAGTCGCGAACTGGGCGGCCATCACGAGGTCTCCCTCGTTCTCGCGATCCTCGTCGTCGGTGACGATGATCATGCGTCCTGCCCTGATCTCTTCGAGCGCTTCCTCGATCGTGGCGAACGGAGTGTCTTCTGCCGCGCTCACGCTGCCGCGCTCTTGTTCGGATGCCATGGTCTGTTCAAACTTTCTCTCTGGATTTCTCAGTGGTCCGTGTGGCTGGCGGAACCTCGCACATATGGTGACACCATGCGCTCGACGTATTTGGCGATTACGTCACACTCGATGTTGACGATCGCCCCGGTTTCGAGCGTGCCGAGATTGGTCCTCTCCCGGGTCTCGGGGATCAGCGCGACCTCGGCCCACCCTTCACCGCAATCGGCCACGGTCAGGCTGACGCCTTCTATCGTGATCGATCCCTGGGGGATCACGTACTGCCCGAGTTCGGCCGGCAGGGAGATGCGGAGACGAATCGAAAAGCCGTCCGGTTCGAAGCCGAGCACTTCAGCCGTGCCGTCGACATGACCCTGAACGATGTGCCCGCCCAGCCGCTGGTCCGCGCGCAATGCAAGTTCGAGATTGACGAAGGTTCCCGTGTCCAGGCCGCCGAGCGAAGTCAGATCGAGGGTCTGCTTCATCGCGTCAGCCGTGAAACCGAAATCGTCGACCGAGGTGGCGGTAAGGCAGCAGCCGTTTACCGCGATCGAGTCACCGAGCGCGATTTCGCTGGCCAGTTTCGTGACCAGGCGAATCCGCGCGCCCTCGGCCCCGACCTCTATCGACTCGATCTGGCCGAGGTCCTGCACCAGTCCGGAGAACATCACCAGGTCCTGATCGTGGATGACATGAGCACATCTTGCCCGACCCGGCTCACCTGCAGCGATGGCACCCTGGTCGCGTCTTCCATGAATTCCGGCCCTGCACCCTCGGTCGCCGACCTGCCGCCGCCCAGGATCAGCGGCGCGATGAAGATCTCGGTGCGGTCGACTTCTCCGGCGCTGACCGCCGTTCCGGCGAGGGTTGCCCCGCCTTCGAGGAGCACCGAACCGATCTCCCGCTCGCCGAGGACCTTCATCGCGATCTCGAACCGCGCCTCTTCGCCGTAGCCGCCCACCGGAATCACTTCCGCCCCGGCCGCTTCCAGCTTGCGGACCGCTTCGAGATCGGGTTCCGGCCCGGCGATGATCAGCACGGGAGCCTCGCCGACGTCCTCGAACAGGGCAGCTTCCGGCGTGGTGACCAGTCTTGAATCGAAGATCACCCGGGCCGGCTGGCGGACCGGGTCTCCGTCGACATCTCGCGCCGTCAGCCTCGGGTCATCGGCGAGCACCGTTCCCGACCCGACCGCGACTGCGTCCATCTCGGCCCGCCAGCGGTGGACGAGGCCCCGGCTTTCCTCGCCGGAGATCCATTTCGAATCGCCGGTCCGGGTCGCCACCTTGCCGTCGAGGCTCATCGCCATTTTCAGGGTGACCAGCGGCTTGCCGGTGATCGCCCGTTTGCGGAAGTCCTGAATCAGAGCGAGGGCCGCGTCGGCCGGCGGGCCTTCGGCCCAGCGCACCGTGACACCCGCTTGCTCGAGCATCGCGGGCCCCAGCCCGCTGGTCTTTTCGGTCGGGTCCTCCGCTCCGATCACCACTTCGGCGACCCCGGCTTCGATCAGCCCTTCGGCGCAGGGCGGCTGGCTGCCCGTATGGGCGCAGGGCTCGAGTGTGACGTAGATCGTCGCGCCGGACGGGTCGTTGCCCCGGCGCTTCGCATCCGCCAATGCCTCGCGTTCGGCGTGGAGTTCGCCGCGCCGGCGGTGCCATCCCTCGCCGATCACCTGGCCGTTCCTGACCAGGACAGCACCGACCGCGGGATTGGGACTGGCCCAGCCCAGCCCGTATCCGGCCAGTTGGATGGCCCTTTGCCAGAAGTCGGCCTCGGAGGTGGGTCGAAGGGAAGTCATGGGAGAATCCCCAGCCTAGTGAAGGTAATCATCCAGATCCCCTGTCTGAACGAGGAGGAGACCCTCCCTGCAACTCTCGCGGACCTGCCGCGGGAGATTGACGGCGTGGACGAGATCGAGACCCTGGTGATCGACGACGGTTCGACTGACCGGACGATCGAAGTGGCGCAGGAATGCGGGGTTGACCACATCGTCAAGCTGCCCAACAACCGCGGCCTGGCGACCGGTTTCCAGGCCGGTCTGGACGCCTGCCTCAAGCTGGGTGCGGACATCGTGGTCAACACCGACGCCGACAATCAGTACTCCGGCAACGACATCCCGAAACTGGTCGCGCCGATCCTCGCCGGGAACGCCGAGATGGTCGTCGGCGACCGCGAAATCACCGGAATCGAGCATTTCTCGCCCGCCAAGAAGTCGCTGCAGAAGTTCGGCAGCTGGGTCGTCCGTCAGCTTTCCGACACCGAAGTGACCGATGCCACCTCCGGCTTCCGCGCCTACAACCGGGAGGCGGCCCTGCAGCTCCTGGTCGTAGACAATTTCACCTACACCCTCGAAAGCCTGATCCAGGCCGGCAAGGGCAGCGTCGCGGTCGACGAGGTGAAGATCGCGACCAACCCGAAGACCCGCGAGTCCCGCCTCTTCGGTTCGACCGGCAGCTACGTGAGACGAAACGGCCTGGCGATCCTCAGGATCTACACCCGCTACGAGCCGCTCAAGGTCTTCTCACTGCTCGGCCTGATCGCCGCGATCGCCGCCTTCGGCGCCTGGATGCCCTTCCTGATCGACTGGATTTTCCACGGCGACCGTGACGGCCACCTGCAGTCGCTGCTTCTCGGCGCGATGCTGTTCATCATCTCGATCCAGCTCTTCGCGCTCGGCATCATCGGCGACCTGCTGGCCGGACAGCGGGTCATGACCCAGCGGGTATATGAGAGGGTGCGCCGGATCGAACTCGAGCTCGACGTCGAGCCAAGCCACCGCCTCGACCCACCCCGAGATCGAAGCACCGTCTGAAGTCCGTTTCGTCTGACCCCTTGAGCAAAGCCCCCGAAAAGACCGAATCGCGAACCCGCGCCTACGGCCGCACGGCCGGTTTCCTGACCATCGGCGTCGGCCTGACCGGAATCTTCACCTACGCCTACTTCCTGATCGCCTCACATGACCTGAGCAAAGAAAGCTACGGCGAGATAACGGTGCTCTGGTCGGCGGTCTTCATCACCGTCTCCACCCTCTACCGCCCGGTCGACCAGCTGCTCTCCCGCAGTATCTCCGAACACATCGAACGGGGCGAAACCGACGTCGGCCCGGTCCGGGTCGCGGCCAAGATCCAGACCTGCCTGGCGCTGGCCTTCGCGGCCCTGGCCCTGATCCTGAAGGGCCCGCTTCAGAACGGCCTGCTGGACGGAAACGAGACCCTCTACTGGGTCTTTTTCTCTTCGGTTCTTTTCTACGCAGCCAGCTACTACGCCCGAGGGTACCTGGCCGGCCATCAGCAGTTCGGCCTCTTCACGACGCTGATCCTTTCCGAGTCGGTCTTCCGCACCCTGTTCGCGCTGCTGGTCGCCTTCGGCCTGCTTTCCGGCCAGTCCTGGGTGGCGATGGGCATCGTCGCGGCGCCGCTGCTGAGCTTGCTGGTGGTGCCTTCGGCGATTACCCGCCGCAGCCGCCGCGAAGCCGAGGAAAGGGCCCGGTACGCGGAGGAACACGGGGAAAAGGCCGAAAACGTCGATGAGGAGGAAAGGGAAGCCCGCGACGAGTTCTCGATGGCCCACGGGGCCGGTTTCGTCGGCTCGGTCTTCCTGATCATGTTCTCCGAGCAGGTCTTCCTCAACGCCGGGCCGCTGGTGGTGAGCAGCGTCTCGGGGGCGGCCGCGGCCGGGTTCATCTTCAACGTGCTGATGATCGCCCGGGCCCCGCTGCAGCTCTTCCAGGCGGTCTCGACTTCGATCCTCCCTCACCTCACCGCCCTTCATCACAGCCAGGAGGAGGACTCCGAGCAGCAGTTCCACCATTCGGTACGAATGGTCCTGCTGGGGATCATCGCCTTCACGGCGGTGACCGCCCTGGCCGTGATCGTCGCCGGGCCGAAGCTGATGCAGATCGCCTTCTCGGACAAGTTCACCTACGACCGCCAGGGGCTCTTGCTGGTTACCGCCGGCATGGGTCTCTACCTGGCCGCGGTGACCGTGAACCAGGCCTGCCTCGCCCAGGGCCAGGCCCGGCGCGCCTCGATCCGCTGGATCTCCTGCGCCGGCTTCTTCCTTCTCTGGACCCTCCTGCCTTTCATCTCCGACGCCAACCTGCGGGTCGAGATCGGTTTCGCCCTGACCGCCCTGCTCCTTCTCTCCCTGCTCTACCTGATCTACCTCAGGCCGAAGGGAATCGAGGAAGACATCCCTCTTGAGGGCTCATCCGAGGCAATCGAAGCCAAGCTGGCCGGCCTAGAGGACACTTCGCCCTAGAAGGGGCTATCTGACTTTGATGCGCTGGTAGCTGCGAGCAGAGTCCCCGAGACTCTTCAGCTTCAGTTCAAGACCGACCGCGAGATGCCCCCGTCGGTGAAGCGCCTTCCTCCCCCGGCGGTTGAGTCTCAGCCTGACCCAGGTGGCGTCGGCCGGTTTCAGATCGAGCCGGCGAAAGCCGACCTTGAACTTCAGCGGCTTGCCCCGGCGCCCTGCTCGTACGATGGCCCTCATCTGAATCCAGCCGTTACACCGTCCGGCCAGGTTGGTCTTGCCGGCCGAAGGCTGTGTTCCCGGGCAGTGCACCCGGATCGAAAGCCCGCCCTTGTCGCCCGCTCTGGCCCTCCGGGACAGTGCCTTGAACCCCTTCGGGTAGGTGCCCGGAACACGGAATGTTTCGGTTCGGGACCTTGTGGCCGCGACCTGGGCCCCGGTCGTCGGCATCACCCTGAATGTCCCGTTGGCGAAGTCCTCGGTGTTCCGGGTGATAAATGGCGACGAGGGGTCATCGCCATTCGAGACCGGCCGGTTGTAGCGCAGGACATGGGATGAGCCCATGTCGATCTCAAAGGTGAAACTTGACCCTCCGGACGCAACACAGGGCTGATAGGCGGTTGGTGACGAGGCTCCGGGCTGGCCCTTGCAGTGGGCCATCCGAAGTGCTGGTACGTCAAAGTCACCCCCGTCCACCGGTCCGGTGAAATTGCCGCGACTGACCTTCCGCAGGTCTCCGAGCCGCACATCGATCCTGCCGTAGCGCGCGATCATCCCGTCGTATGCCTTGTTCATGGCCTGTCGGGCCGCGACCAGTTGGGGGCCGCTGAACAACGGTGGCGGTTCCGGCGCATTCTGGTACTTGAAACCCAACGCCGAGTCGTCGAGAGCCCGCAACCAGGTTGCAAACAAGGGATAGGCGGTGCTGGTGGCATCAGCCCGGCCGTCCCAGTTGCCGATCAGGGCACTGCCTGCCTTGACCTTCTGGCTTCCGGCCACGGCGGCCTGCTGAAGCAGGGATTTCATGGTGGGTGAAAACTGGATGTAGGTGTCCTTGGCCAGGGCCTCGGCCCCTTCCTGATCCAGTCCCGCGATGGTCGGCAACAGGTCTAGCAGGCGACGCGACCGCGGACCGTTCGAGTCAGCCAATGCCAGCTGATAGGGCACGTTTGCCTTGGCGATCACTCCCGGTGCCGAATACCAGGGAGAGTTGTTCGAGTTCTGTAACCAGCCGCTTTCCGGCGAATCCGCGTGAGGCACCTGGGAGAAAGGCATGATTCCCTGCCAGGCCGTGGTCGGGTCGGTTCCGTCCAAGGGCTGACGAAGGTTCATTCCCGCTTTGACCAGGGCATTCCGGCCTCCGCTCGAGTAGTAGATCCCTTCCTTTCCGGCGGCGAGAACATGAAAGCCCGAGGACTGATTGAGCGACATCGCCTGCTTGAATTCGGCCAGGGAATCGGCATCGTTCTGGCGCGCGATCTGTTCAGCCAAACGGTATTGGCCAAAAAGGCTGAGCGAGGCGGAGATTGCCTGGTCGGTTCCGGGCGCTGCCTGGGTTCCATCCATCTTCGCGAGCGGATCTGAGATCACCGGCCCGTGAACCGTGTATCTGAGCCGGACTGAAACCGAGGTGAACTCGCCAGGCCCCGTCTGAACCCTGATCGGCACCTGCCGGATTTCCATCGGGGTCCACTTCCCGCCGTAAAGGTAGGAGTCGGGATGGGCGGGATCGAGGTCCTCCCGGTAGCGCTGAAACTCGTAGGTGTTGCCATGGTTCGCGGTGTGGGTCCAGGCGACATCGTCGTTGGCTCCGATGGCGATTCCGGCGGCGCCTCTCAGGGTCACGCCCCGAACCCTGGTTCCCGGATATGAAAGCGAAGCGCCGTACCAGCGTGTGCTCCCCTCGAACGCCAAATGAGGGTCTCCGACCAGTAACGGCTTCCCGCTGGCGGTCCTTGATCCGGCAAGGACCAGGCCGTTGGAAGCCCCTTCCTCGACGGCCCCTTCCCCGGACATGTAGGCGACGACCGTAGCGTCGGATCCGTCGTCAGCACCATCCTCGAAGTCGGTGGTTCCTCCAGCCGCCGCGGTCAGCTGGCCCATCAAAAACGGGTAGGTGGTTGAAGCAAGCAATTCGATCGCACTGACCGGTCCGGCCCAGGACGGCAGCCTTTCGGGATGCTCCGCGACATACGAGTTGATGCCGGCCGCGAAGCCCCGCAATCGGGCCTGGATATCCGGCGGCAGGTTCGAGAAGTTGGCCGCTGCGGTCTCCGGGATTTTCAGAAGTCTGACCGTCTGGTCGCTGGCGAAACAGGCCGGCAGGCAGGCGGGGCCATTGAATTCGGCACTTTGACCGTTTGCGGCCACGATGGCGCCGAGAATGTAAGGGCCCTGATCCTCCATTTGCGCTCTCGCCAGCCCGTACATGGCCCCGGCCGCCGTACTTGCGGATATGTGTGGTTCACCGTGAGAGTCCCGCGTTACCGTCACTTTCTCGGCCGCTGCCGAAACGGCCCCCGACAACGAAACCAGGGCGGCCATTGCCACCGCAACGATCCACTTCCCCAAGTTTGCACCCATAGTCCCCCAAAACCGGAAACAGCCTCCGGTTGCGGTCAGGAGCCGGTTGCAGCCGCGTGAATCTCCTCGTAGGCCCGGGCCGGGTCAGCCGACCCGAAGATCGCAGAACCGGCGACCATCAGTGTCGCTCCCGACTCGGCCATCGTTCCGGCGGTCCTGGTGCCGATACCGCCATCAACTTCGATCAGCACATCCTCGCCGGCCAGGGAGCGCATACGTCGGACCTTGTCGGGCGAGGTTTCAATGAAGGGCTGGCCGCCCCAGCCCGGGTTCACCGTCATGACGAGGATCTCGTCGACCATCCCCTCCAGCCCGGAAACCGCCTCGACGGGGGTTCCCGGGTTGATCGCCACCCCGGCCAGGCAGCCAAGCTCGCGAATCGCGTGGCAACAGCGGTGTGCATGGGGGGTCGCTTCCTCGTGAAAGATGATCGAGTCCGCCCCGGCCTTCGCAAAGTCTTCGAACTGACGGTCCGGGTTCTCGATCATCAGGTGGACATCAACGACCCCGCCGGCCTCGTGGACCTGGTCGGCGATCCCGGCGAGGACAAGCGGCCCGATCGTGATCGGCGGGACGAACTGCCCGTCCATCACGTCGAAGTGAATCACCCGCGCCCCGGCGTCCATGACTTCGGCAACCTGGGCGCCAAGCCGGCCGAAGTCGGCGGAAAGGATCGAAGGGGCGATGCGGATGCCCTGGAAGGCATCGGGCACGGGAGTCTCGGCGTTGCGGGGCTGGTCGGACATTGGTTTCCCGGTTCGTGGTTCAGATCGGCTGGAGCATCGAGGAGCCACAGCTCTGGCAGCTCATGTCCTCGGCGGTACTCATTCTGGCGATCGTCTGGTGTTCGCCGCAGTTCGGGCACTGGGAGACCAGCTCGTACCGCGAAAGGCAGTAGACGCAGCGGAACCTCCCTGGCAGCTGGGTAGGCCGAAGCCACGGCTCTCCGCAGCCCGGGCAGGGAGGACGGCGGTCGACCGTTGTCTTCTCTGACTCTGTCGCCATGCGCCAATTATCCCCGACCGGTCGGAAGCCAGACCCTCCTCACCGTTCCGGGGGCGTTTGGCCACGGAATCGGTGGCTAATCGCCCCCGGAATCTGGTTGGGTAGCGGTCCGCCTCACTTCCGGGAGCGTTCGCCCACGGAATCGGTGGCCAATCGGCCCCGGAATCAAGGTGGGTCTGGAAAGCCATAACTTCCGGGGGCGCTCGCCCACGGCTTCCGTGGCTAGACGCCCCCGGAAGTGAAGCGGGCGATGAAGAAGCCGGTGGTGTGGTCACGGTCCGGCATCAGCTGGAGGAAGCGGGAATCGTGCGGATCGGCCAGTTGGGGCGCCCGAGCACCGAGGTCATCGATCACCAGACCGGACTTTTCGGCCATCGCCAGGGCCTGATCGGAGTTTTCCCGCTTGGAGATCGTGCAGGTCGAGTAGACGAGACTGCCTCCTCCCTTGACGAACGCTCCGGCCCGTTCGAGGATCTCTCCCTGGAGTCTCGCCACCCGCTCGATCAGGGCCGGGGACTTGCGCCACCGGGCGTCCGGACGCGACGAAAGCGCCCCCAGGTCGGAGCAGGGGGCGTCGACCAGCACCCGGTCGAAGCCGCTCATGATCTCTCCGTCCCGGGCGTCGACCTCGGCCACCAGGCCATGATGGAAACCGAGCCTTTCGAGCTGGATCGAGACGTCCTCGGCCCGGGACTCGACCGGCTCGACCGAGACCATGTTCCCCATCCGCCCGACCCGGGCGGCGATCTGGCCGGTCTTGATTCCCGGTCCGGCGCAGAGGTCGAGAATCCGCTCGCCCTCCAGCGGGTCGAGCACCTCGACCACCGCCGCCGACCCGCGGGACTGGGCGACGACCAGGCCATCATCCGCCGCCTCCTCGATCGCGGCCAGGCTGCCGCGGGCGATCAGAAGCTCCGGCGGGGCGAGCGGCCAGGGTCGTTCGGCCCGGGTCAACTCGAGGTCCGGGCCGGAGAAGCGTTCGATTGCCTCCTCCGGCGTGATCCGGGCCGTGTTGACCCGCACCGCCTTTTCGGCCGGCCGGTTAGCCGCCGCCATCAACGCCACCGCCCGATCGCGGCCGAGTTCCTCCCACCAGAGCCGGGCCAGCCAGTCGGGGAAAGAATGCGCCACCGCAGCCTTCTCCGGGCTCGAATCGTCAGCCAGCCTCTCGAGGATCGAATCCCGCTCGCGCAGGGTCCGGCGCAGCACCGCGTTGGCGAAGCCGGCGGCGTGACCCGCCCCGGCTTCGCGGACCAGACTGACTGCCTGGTCGACCGCGGCGTGGTCGGGGGTGCCATCCGAGAAGAGCAGCTCGAAGATGCCGAGCCTTAGTGCCGCCGCGACCGGCGGATCGGGCCGACGGCCCTTCTGCTTCGTGAACGAGCCGATCACCCAGTCGGTGGTGCCACGCCTCTGGACCGCGCCGAAAGTGAGGCGCTGCGCCTGGGCGCGGGTCCGGCCGGTCAGCTCGCGACCGGCAGCTTCCTCGCGGAAGGCGGCCTCGGTGTGTTCGTCAGATTCGAAAGTGCTGCGAAGGACGGCAAAGGCAACCTGCCGCTCGGGGGTGACCCGGCTCACGGCTGTCCGGAACCGCCCAGAACGGTCTTCCCGCTACCTCTGAGCCAGGCGTCGCCGTCCATCTCTTTCTTGCCCGGCGGCTGGACCCGGTCGAGCCGGATCGCACCCTCGCCGCATCCGAGCACCGGCCAGCCGTCCTGATCGGCAAACTCGCCGGCCGACGGACCGGAATCGAGGACCGTCGTAGCCCGAATCCCCAGTCGCTCGTCTTCTCCGAGCGGCAGCCAGGCACCGATGTGCGGGGTAAGCCCCCGGACCTGGCCGTGAATCTGGCCGGCCGCCAATTTCGGGTTGATCTCGCGATCGGTGGCGTCGATCTTCTCGGCGTAGGTGAGCCCTTCCTCACCCTGCTCCTGCCAGGTGATCGAGCCGTTCATCGCTGCGGTCAGCCCTTCGACCAGCAGGCGCCCGCCGATCTCCGCGAGGCGGGCCGAAAGCGAACCGAAGTCTTCCTCGGACCCGATCGGGGTGACTTCCCGCAGCGCGACCGGGCCCGAATCGAGGCCGGCGACCAGACGCATCACGCAGACCCCGGTCTCGGCGTCACCCTTCATGATCGCCCGTTCGACCGGGGCCGCCCCGCGCCAGCGCGGCAAGAGCGAGGGATGGACGTTCAGCATCGGAAGTTCGGAAAGCAGCGGTTCCTTGATCAGCTGGCCGAACGCGCAGATCGAGGCCCACTCTCCCCCGACTTCGAGGATCTTCGCCCGGTCCCCGTCCTCGTTGACGTTGCCGGACTTGAGTACCGCAATCCCGAGTTCTTCGGCTTTCTCCGCGACCGGCGAAGCCTGCTCCTTCCGGCCCCGGCCCCGGCGCCGGTCCGGCAGGGTCACGACCAGTTCGGGCTTCTGCTCCGAAGCGGCCAGGATTTCGAGCACGGTGGCCGCGAAATCGGAAGTTCCGAGGTATACACCGGGCACGGTCGCTCAGTCGTCTTCGTGCGGCGAGTAGCTTTCGCCGCGGCGCAGGGCCTTCATGGCGCCCTTGCGCTGCTTTTTCTCGGTCCGGTCGAGGATCAGGATTCCGTCGAGGTGGTCGATCTCGTGCTGGAGCACCCGGGCTTCGTGGCCGGATGCCTCGATCAGGACCTCGGCTCCGCTCCGGTCCTGGCCTCGAACCCGCGCGTAAAGGGGCCGGTCGACCTCGACGATCACCCGCGGGATGCTGAGGCAACCTTCAGCGGCGACCTCGGTTTCGTCGGAGAGCCACTCGATCTCCGGATTAACCAGCTCCTGCGGCACTGCGTCGGCATTGGTCTGGAAGACCAGCAGTCGCCGGAGCTTGCCGGCCTGCGGGGCGGCCAGCCCAACTCCGAGACCGTCCTTCATCAGGTGGAACATCCGCTCGATCTCGTCGGTCAGCGCCTGGTCAAACTCGGTGATGTCGGAGGCCCGGCTCTTCAGCATCGGATCCCCGAACTGAACGATCTGGGCCAGCGCCGCCTCGCGCCGGCGCATTGCCTCTTCATCGAACTGCCGGACCGGCTCCTCGCCACCCTCGGGCTCGACCTCGATCTCCTCGACCCCGGCGGCAGCAGAAAGCGCCTCTTCAGCCTGCTCCATGCCCTCGGCATAGGCAGCCGCCTCGTCGCTCAGAGTCGCAGAATCTTGATCGGAAGACATCCCGTCCGAGTCTACCGACGCCCCGCCGGAAGCCAACTACTGCGGATCTACATCGATCGACAGGGTGATGTTTCTGAGTAAACGTTCGGCCAACATCGCTTCGATGGTCGAGTGAACCGCCTCGATCGATTCGGCCCGGGTGGTCGAGCGGATCAGGATCCGGCGGCGGTAGCGGTTTCTGGCCCGGAACATCGGGGCCGGACCAAGCAGTTCGGCCCCCGCCGGCAGCGCCCGGTCGAGGCGGGCAGCCACCTCGTTTGCGGCCCGTTCCACCTCCGGTTCGGCCTCGGCTGCGAGTTGAACCCGGATCAGGTGAGAGAACGGCGGATAGCCGAGCTCGCGCCGCCGGTCGAGCTCGCCGGTCAAAAAGCCGGCCGAATCATGGGTGGCGGCGTGGCTGATCGACGGACTGCCCGGGGCGAGGGTCTGGACGATCACCCGGCCGCCTGCCTTGCTCCTTCCGCTGCGACCGGCCAGCTGGGTGACCAGTGAGAAGGTCCGTTCCTCGGCCCGGAAGTCGGGGAACCTGAGTGTCGCGTCGGCGTCGAGGATCGCGGCCAGGGTCACCTCGGGAAAGTCGTGGCCCTTGGCGACCATCTGGGTCCCGACCAGGATCGCGCTCTCTTCCTGGTCGAAGGCGGAGAGGATCCGGGCGTGGCCGCCCGGTCCGGCGCTGGTGTCGGCGTCAAGGCGAAAGACCGGCATCGGGGCGAGTTGCTCGGCCAGCAGCCGTTCGATCCGCTGGGTTCCCGCCCCGGTCTGCGAGAGCGTGGTGCCGCCGCATTCCGGGCAGGACCGGGGCAGCGGCTCGGCGTGGTTGCAGTGATGGCAGATCAACTGGTCCGACTCGCGATGGACGATCAGTGAGACATCGCAGTTCGGGCAGCCCCAGTGGTGGCCGCATGTCTGGCAGGTAAGCCAGGGGGCAAAACCGCGGCGATTGATCATCACTATCGCCTTCTCGCCCTTCTCCCGGACTTCAGTCAGGGCCTCCCAGGTCCTGCGGTGAATGGGACCCTGACGGGGGTCGGTTTCTCGCATGTCCACCAGATCGACCGGCGGCATGGTCTGGCCGTCAACCCGGTGTGGCAGGTCGATCCGTTCGAGCCGGTCCCAGCTTTCGGGTCGCGGCGTGGCCGTTCCCAGGATCAGCAGCGAACCGGTTTCGAGCGCCCGCCGCCGGGCCACTTCACGGGCGTCGTAGCGGGGGTCGCCTTCCTGCTTGTAGGAGGAGTCGTGTTCCTCGTCGATCACGATCAGGCCGAGATCGCCGAGCGGCGCGAAAACGGCCGAGCGCGGACCGACGCAGACCGTCGCCTCCCCGCTCTTCAGTCTTTGCCACTCGTCGAAGCGCTGGCCGGCCGAAAGGGCCGAGTGAAGTACGGCGACCCGGTCGCCGAGCCGGGCCTGGAAACGACCCACCGCCTGCGGCGTGAGCCCGATCTCCGGCACCAGAACGATCGCGGTCCGTCCCCGGGCAAGCACTTCCTCGACCACGGCCAGGTACACCTCGGTCTTGCCGGAGCCAGTAACCCCGTTCAGGAGCAGGCCCTCCCCGGCCTTCGGGTCATCCAGTTTCAAAACCAGGCCGGCCACCGCGCTCGCCTGGGCGGCGGTCAGGTCGGGGGCGTGGCTTGCGGCGACGCCGACCCCGGCCCCGGCTGGCCGGCGCCGGACGTTCACCTGGCTTCGCTCGATCAGGCCCCGCTCCTCGAGCCGCTTCAGGGTGCTGCTGTCGATCCCGGCCCGGGCGGCCAGTTGCCGGCCAGTCAGGTCCCCCTCGAGCAGTTGCTGGAGGGCCAGTTTCTGCTTCACCCCCAGCCTCTCTCCGGACTCCAGCGCCTCCCGCCCTTCGGTCGTGATCGAACTCAGCTTCTCGACCCGAAAGCGGGTCCGCTCGCCGCCGGTACCGGTGCCGGGCGGCAGCACCAGCCCCAGCCCCCGGGCCGGCGTCGAGCAGTACTCGGTCGCGATCCAGCGGCCAAGACCGATCAGGTCTTCGTTGGTGCCGCTGCCCAGAACCCGGATCGGTTCGGCCAGTTTTTCCGGCGGGACCTCCGAGGTTTCGGCGATCTCGACCACGACGCCGGTGATCCGCCGCCGTCCGAAGGGAACCTCGAGCACGGTGCCGACCCGGATTTCGCCCAGCCGCGCCGGAATCAGGTAGTCGAACGGGCCCCGCAGAGCGCGGGCCGTCGTCAGCGGCTCGACCCTGGCGATGGACACCGGACGAGGGTACGGCCAACCGCGGACGGGCGGGTTGAGGTGCCGACGGGTTCCCCACGGGTCCGGTCCCGTCGAATATGCTGCCGCCGTGGCATTCACTCCCAGTCCCGGCGAGCAGATCATTTTCCAGGGCCATCCGTCCTGGCGTTCGATCCTCGCGTTCTACCTCAAGGGCCTCTTGATCGGGATCATCGTTGCGGTGATCGCCTACATCATCGACGGGAGCTTCATCACCGTCTTCCTGATCATCCTCGTCGCGCTCGGGATCTCGGTCCTGATCGGCTTCATTCGCAGGGTCGCGACCGTGTACACGATCACCGACCGCCGGCTCAACATCAAGCGCGGCATCTTCGCGAGGGACATTCAGGAGACCCGGCTCGAGCGGGTTCAGAACGTGAACTACAGCCAGACCGTCTTCCAGCGCCTGCTTCAGGTCGGCGATGTCGACTTCGACACCGCGGCCTCCGACCCCGACAACCTCTTCGTCTTCAACGGGGTTGCCGATCCACTCGGCGTGGTCCAGCAGGTCGACCGCGCCACCTCGCTCAATTCGGCGGGTTCGCACGGTCTCGGCGAGCCCAGCGACAAGTACTGAGTCCGGGTAGTTGACCCGGGCGGCGTCTGGCGCCGCTCGGTGAGTGCCAGTTGCCACGATTTTCGTAGGATGGCGGACGTGACCGACTCCCTCGATTCCCAGACGCCCGAACTCCGCGCAATCAACACGATCCGGACCCTTTCGATCGACGCGATCGACAAGGCCAATTCGGGTCATCCGGGCACGGCGATGGCCCTTGCCCCGCTGACCTACAAGATCTGGCAGGAGTACCTGCGTTACGACCCGGCCGATCCGCACTGGCCGAACCGCGACCGCTTCGTGCTCTCGGCCGGTCACGCCTCGATGCTGATCTACTCGACCCTCCACCTCGCCAGGGTGAAGAAGGTCGAACACGATGGCACCGTCACCGACCGGCTTTCGGTCACGCTCGAGGACATCGAGAACTTCCGCCAGCTCGGTTCCTCCACCCCCGGCCACCCCGAGTCGCACCTGACCACCGGTATCGAAACCACCACCGGACCGCTCGGCCAAGGTGTCGCCACCTCGGTCGGCATGGCGATCGCCGGACTCTGGAAGCGGGCGGCCTTCGGCGAAGAGATCTTCGACTACGACGTCTACGCCATTTGCGGTGACGGCGACCTGATGGAAGGCGTCTCCCAGGAAGCCGCTTCCCTGGCCGGTCACCAGCAGCTTCACAACCTTTGCTGGATCTACGACTCGAACCGGATCACGATCGACGGCTCGACCGACCTGACCTTCACCGAAGACGTCGAAGCCCGCTTCCTCGCCGACGGCTGGAACGTCCATCACGTAAACGACGCCAACGACCTCGACGAGATCGGCGCTGCGCTCGACAAGTTCAAGACCGAGACCGAGAAGCCGACCTTCATCCTGCTTCACAGCCACATCGGCTACGGATCACCGAACAAGGTCGACACCGCCGACGTCCACGGCAACCCGCTCGGGGCCGAGGAGACCAAGCTGACCAAGGAGGCCTACGGCTGGCCGGTCGACGCTCACTTCATGATTCCGGATGGCGTGTACGAGACCTGGAACGAAGGCGTGGGCAAGCGCGGCGCCGAACTCTCCGCCGCCTGGAACGACCGCTTCGATTCCGCTCCGGACGAGACCAAGACGCTTGTAGACACGATGCTGGACGGTGGCCTGCCGGACGGCTGGGACGCCGACATCCCGAGCTTCGAAGCCGGCGAGCAGGTCGCGACCCGCTCGGCAGCCCAGAAGACCCTGCAGGCAATTGCACCGAAGGTGCCGTGGCTGATCAGCGGCTCGGCCGACCTCACCGGTTCGGCTTCGAGCGGTCTGAAGGAAGAGGTTGCCGGCGTCTTCGACCCGGAGAACCGTTCCGGTCACATGCTCCACCTCGGGGTTCGCGAGCACGAGTCGGCCGCCGCTTCCAACGGCATGGCGCTTTCGTCGCTCCGCCCGGTCTGGTCCACCTACCTGATCTTCTCCGACTACGCCCGCCCGGCGATCCGCCTCTCCGCCCTCATGGAGCAGCCGGTCGTCCACTGGCTGACCCATGACTCGATCGGACTCGGCGAGGACGGCCCGACCCATCAGCCGGTCGAGCAGCTCGCCTCGCTGCGAGCGATGCCGAACCTCGATGTGATCCGCCCGGCCGACGCAGCCGAGGTCGCCGAAGCCTGGAAGGTGATCATGCCGCGCACCGATCACCCGACCGCGCTAGTCCTGACCCGCCAGAAGGTGCCGGTGATCGACCGCAGCAAGTACGCCCCGGCCTCCGGCCTCGCCCGGGGCGGATATGTGATCGCCGATAGCGACGGTGATCCCGAGCTGATCCTGATCGCCACCGGCTCGGAGGTCCACATCGCGCTCGAGGCCTACGAGACCCTGACCATCGAAGGCGTGAAGGCCCGGGTCGTCTCGCTGCCCTCCTGGCACATCTTCGAAAGCCAGGACGAGGATTACCGCGAGTCGGTCCTGCCCTCGGCGGTCACCAGGCGGATCTCGATTGAGCAGGCTTCGACCTTCGGCTGGGAGCGTTATGTCGGCGAGGAAGGGATCGCGATCGGCATGACCACCTTCGGTGCCTCCGCCCCGTTCCCGGACCTCCAGAAGCACTTCGGCTTCACGCCCGACCGGGTCGTGGAAGACGCAAAGAAGCTGCTCGGGAGCTGAACCGGTGAGCGAGCTCCGGGAGTCAGCAGCCTTCAAGACCCTCGAGAGCCACCGCGCCGACATAGGTGACCTCCATCTGAGGGATCTCTTCGCCGGGGATTCCTCGCGGGGAACCGACCTGGTCGCGGAGGCCTGCGGCCTCTACCTCGACTACTCGAAGAACCGGATCACCCGCGATACGATCGGGCTGCTGACCGAACTGGCCCGCGAGCAGCGGATGCCGGAGCGTCGCGACGCCATGTTCCGGGGCGAACACATCAACGTCTCCGAGGACAGGGCGGTCCTTCATGTCGCCTTGAGGATGCCGCGCAGCCGTTCGCTCGTGGTTGACGGAGTCGATGTTGTGCGCGAGGTTCACGAGGTCCTCGACCGCATGGCCGCCTTCTCGGAGTCGGTCCGTTCCGGCGAGTGGAAGGGCCAGACCGGCAAGCCGATCCGGCGGATCATCAACATCGGCATCGGCGGCTCGGACCTCGGACCGGTGATGGCCTATGAGGCGCTCAAGGATTACTCCCGCCGCGACCTCGAGTTCCGCTTCATCTCCAACGTGGACGGCACCGACTTCTACGAGGCGACGCTGGACGCCGACCCGGCCGAGACCCTCTTCATCGTCTCCTCGAAGACCTTCACCACCCTGGAGACGATGACCAACGCCCACACGGCGCGGCAGTGGCTGCTCGATGGACTGGGTGGCGACGAGAACGCCATCGCGAAGCACTTCGTCGCGGTCTCGACCAATGCTGGAGGGGTCTCGGAGTTCGGGATCGACACCGACAACATGTTCGGCTTCTGGGAATGGGTCGGCGGCCGCTACTCGATGGATTCGGCGATCGGCCTTTCGACCATGCTGGCGATCGGCCCGGACCGCTTCACCGAGATGCTTGACGGCTTCCACCAGATGGACGAACACTTCCTCGAGACCGGACTTGCCACCAACCTTCCGGCCGTCCACGGCCTGCTGACTGTCTGGTACCGGAACTTCTTCGGAGCCGAAACCCACGCGGTCTTCCCCTACAGCGAATACCTGCACAGGTTCCCGGCCTACCTCCAGCAATTGACCATGGAGTCGAACGGCAAGGGAGTCACTCTCGACGGCACCCGGGTCGACTACGGAACTGGCGCGATCTTCTGGGGCGAGCCCGGGACCAACGGACAGCACTCCTTCTACCAGCTGGTCCACCAGGGCACCGAGATCATCCCGGCCGACTTCATCGGCTTCAACCACGCCCTGAATCCGCTCGGCAACCATCAGGACCTGCTGGTCTCCAACGTCTTCGCCCAGACCGAGGCGCTGGCCTTCGGCAAGACGGTCGAGCAACTTGAGGCCGAGGGGGTCGACGAGCGCCTGATCCCCCACAAGACCTTCACCGGAAACCGGCCGACCACGACGATCATGGCCGACCGCCTGACCCCGAAGTCGCTGGGCAGCCTGGTCGCCCTCTACGAGCATTCGGTCTTCACCCAGGGCGCGATCTGGGGCATCGACTCCTTCGACCAGTGGGGAGTCGAGCTGGGCAAGGCCCTCGCCCAGGCGATCATCCCCGAGCTGGAATCCGAGGAGCCACCGCCGCTCGATCACGACAGCAGCACGGCCGAGCTGATCCGCCGCTACCGCGAAGCAAACGGCCGCAAGTGAGTCCGGCTCCGGCAGAGGCGCCGATCAAGGCGGTGATCTTCGATGTTGACGGCACCCTGCTGACCACCGGCGGGGCCGGCGCGGTCGCCTGGGACAAGGCCTTCCAGGAGGTCTTCGGCAAGTCGGTCGACATCGCCAAGGTGACCGAGTCCGGGATGACCGACCACGATGTCGCCTTCGCTGCGCTAAGGACCGTGCTGGACCGCGAGCCGAAGGTCGAGGACATCGAGCAGCTCACCCCGGTCTATGTCCGGGAACTGCCCCAGGCAGTGGCCGATTCCGAGAAGTACCGGATCGAACCCGGCATCGTCGAGTGTCTCGAGCGGCTCGCTGCGGCAGGCATGCCGATGGGGATCACCACCGGCAACATCGAACCGGCCGCGAAGATCAAGCTGGAGCGCGGCGACCTCAACCGCTTCTTCGCCTTCGGCGGCTACGGGTCCGATTCGGCCAACCGCACCGAGCTGACCCTCCATGCGGTCAAACGGGGCATCGTCGCCTGCGCCACCGGCAACTACCCGGACGGCAGGCCCCAGGTCCTTTCAAAGGACGACTTCATCGCGGTCGGCGACACCCCCCGCGACGTGAGCGCCGCCCATGAAGCCGGCATCCGCATCGTCAGCGTCGCCACCGGCCTCTTCGACCTGGAGACCCTCAGAGCGGCAGAACCCGAATGGGTCCTGCCAACGGTCGAGGAAGGTTTCCCGGTCTAGGAGTCGACCCGACTCACCTGACGATGCCGTCGACGTTCATCGCCCTGAACTTCGTCTTCGGAGCCGTTATCGAAGTGCTGCAGCGGCCCCTGAAATGCGTCGGACCATCAGCCAGCCTGGCTGTGACGCTCAGCTTTCCGGTTGGCAAGAGTCGACCGGTGACCGACCCGCCAGCGTCGTTCTGGAACGGATAGCCGGAACTGGTCTTGACCGAGAAGCGGTTCCTGCCGTTCAGGCTGATCGGCTTGGCCAGCTTGTAAGTCACCCAGACCGGACCGGTCAGGCTCATGTCAGGCATCAGGGCCGGAGTCTGGCCCGCTGGCGCGCACACCTTGCCTCCGGCAGTCTTGAAGTTCGAGGTCACCCAGAACCCGATGATCTTCCGGTTCTTGACCCAGGCCGTCACGCTGGTGTCGTCCTGCCAGATCCCTGGCTCATTCTTGAAGACCTGAGCGTATTGACCTTCCTTGCCCAGCTTGAGCGGTTTGGTCTTTGCCGCACCCTGTCCGGCGGTTAACCCGAGCGCCACAACCAGTGTCATCGCCAAGACCGGAAAAGCGAAACGAAACCGGGAAATCACCGAACCCACCTCCTGTTGCCTGGCCCCAGACCGAGCTACGCTCCGAGCATAACCCGCCCGCGACAAACAGTGTTGAAGTTGTTCGCTCTATGTGCGAACAACTTCAACGATGTTGGGAACGCGTTAGAGGCCGGCGGCTTCCCGCAGGGCCTCGGCCCGGTCCGTGCGCTCCCAGGTGAAGTTCTCGTTTGAACGGCCGAAATGGCCGTAGGCGGCCGTGTCCTTGTAGATCGGGCGGTGGAGGTCGAGGTACTGGCGGAAAGCGCCGGGACGGAGGTCGAAGTTATCGGCGATCAGCTGGGAGATCTCCCAGTCGCTCTTCTTTCCGGTGCCGTAGGTCTCGGCCATGATCGAGACCGGGCGGGCGACACCGATCGCGTAGGCGACCTGAACCTCGCAGCGGTCGGCGAGACCGGATGCGACCACGTTCTTGGCCGCGTAACGGGCGGCGTAGGCGGCCGAGCGGTCGACCTTCGAGGGGTCCTTGCCGGAGAAAGCACCACCACCGTGGCGGGCGGCGCCACCGTAGGTGTCAACGATGATCTTGCGGCCGGTCAGGCCGGCGTCACCGACCGGACCGCCGATTACGAAGATGCCGGTCGGGTTGATCAGCAGCGACTCATAAAGGGCGTTTTCGTCGAGCAGGTCGCCGTACTCCTCGGAGAGGACCGGCAGGATCACGTTCTCCCAGAGGTCGGGGCGGATCGTGTTCTCGTTGTCGATGTCCGGGGCATGCTGGGTCGAGATCAGGACCCGCTCGATCGCGACCGGCTTGCCGTCGGCGTAGCGGACTGTGACCTGCGTCTTGCCGTCCGGCCGGAGGTAGTCGAGGGTGCCGTCCTTGCGGACCAGGGAGAGGCGCTCCGAGAGCCGGTGGGCGATCTGGATCGGCATCGGCATCAGGGCTTCGGTTTCGTTCGTGGCGTAGCCGAACATCATTCCCTGATCGCCGGCCCCGTCAAGGTCGAACTGATCGGAAGAGCCGCCGGTACGGGTCTCGATGCCGGTGTCAACTCCCTGGGCGATGTCGGGTGACTGCTTGTCCATCGAGACCAGAACCGAGATGTTGTTGCCGTCGTAGCCGTACTCGCCCTTGTCGTAGCCGATCTCGCAGACCGTCTGGCGGACCAGGTCGGTGATGTCGATCTGGGCACTGGTGGTCAGCTCGCCGGAGATCACAGCCATGCCGGTGTTGACCAGGGTCTCGCAGGCAACCCGGGAGTGAGGGTCCTGACTGAGGCAGGCGTCGAGAATCGTGTCCGAGATCTGGTCGGCGATCTTGTCGGGATGGCCTTCGGTAACGGATTCGGAGGTGAAGAGGTGTTCACCCTCGGCGAGCTTCAGATCGGTCATTCGGGACGGTTCTCCTTGTTTACTGCTGGGGGACTGGTCGTGAAGAGTCTGTGAAGCCTAATCATCCCGGCCCTTGCGCGGGATGTAGTCGATGACCAGCGGCACGCCGTCAAGGCCCCACTGGTCGCGGAGCCGGTTTTCGAGGTGATAGGCCCAGTTGCGGACGATCAGCCTGCGGTCGTTCACCTGAACCGAGAAATGAGGCGGCGAGACGCCGGTCTGGGCTCCGTAGAGCAGCTTCAGCCGCCTGCCGCGGCGTGACGGCGGCGGCGTCGTGGTCTGGACTTCGGACAGGAAGCGGTTCAGCTGCGGGGTCGGGATCCGCTGCGCGGCCCGGTCGGCAAGCGCGACCGCCCTGGAAATCAATCCGGCGACGTTTCGACCGGACATGGCCGAACAGGTGACAACCTCCGGGCGAAGCCGCAGTTTTTGCGCGACCCGGGCCCTGGTGTCGTCAATGTCCGACTCGGTGATGTCCCACTTGTTCATCACGATCATCGTGGCGCAGCCGGCCTTCATTGCGACCTCCCCCACTTTGAGATCTTCGGAGCGCACCCCCTCGTGCGCGTCGCAGACGATTATCGCCACGTCGGCCCGCTCAATCGCCCGCTCGGACCGGAGCTGGGCGTAGTGATCGACCGATCCGGCCACCTTGGACCTGCGCCTGAGACCGGCGGTATCGACCAGGGTGACCCGGCGGCCATCGACCTCGATCTCGGTG